>PCRW01000074.1 GCA_002772115.1 Candidatus Moranbacteria bacterium CG23_combo_of_CG06-09_8_20_14_all_35_22 | reverse complement strand
TTGCCAATATTTATCTTCGAGCAAGAAATAGAAGCTGGGATATGTTTATTGATGACAAGGCAAGCTTAAACGATTTAGATTTTGATAAGGTCAATAAACTAATCGTTAGAATTAATAAAAATAGGGACATAAAAATTACTGAAGATCCTTTAGTATTTTTGCGAAAATATGATCTAATTTTAGGTGAAGAAATAACTAATGCAGCTCTCCTATTATTTTCCAAAAAACCTCTTTTTTATTCCGAGATTCAAATCGGACTCTTTCAAACTGATACGGTGATAAAAAAATCACTCACGATAAAAACTGATCTATTGAGCGAGGTTGACGCCGTGATGGATTTTATAATGTCGCATATAACAAAAGAATACATTATCACAGGAAAACCCCAACGCGATGAGCATTGGCAATATCCGCTGTCCGCTGTGCGAGAGTTTGTCGTTAATGCTATAATTCATCGTGATTATAGAAGTGGAGTGCATTCGCAGTTTAGAGTTTATCAAAATAGACTTGTTATTTGGAATATAGGAAAACTACCACCCAACATTTCAATCGAAGATCTATATTCCGGCTCAGAGAAATCAACACCAAGAAATCTCAAAATTGCTGAAATCTTCAAAGAAGTTGGTTTGATCGAAAAATATGGCAGTGGGGTAAGCAGAGCTATTGATGAAATCATAAAGTATGATCTTCCAAAACCAGAAATAAAAGAAATTTCTGGCGGTATTGATGTGAATATTTTAGGCGAAAGAGTTTTTGAGAAAACTGTGGAGAAAACTGTGGAGAAAACTGTGGAGAAAACTGTGGAGAAAATACTCACTCTTTTGCAGAAAAATCCAACCATCACACAAGATGAGCTTTCAGAGAAAACTAATCTAAGTAGGCGTGGGATTGAGTGGAATTTGAAAACATTAAAAAAGAGCGGTTATATAGAGCGAGTCGGTCCAGATAAGGGCGGGCATTGGAAAGTAATTAAAAATAAATCTTAAGATTAACTTTATGAAAATTCATTTGTATCAAATCGCCGTCATTATTGTTGCTTCTTTGATGATTTATCAAGGTCTGGATCGATATTTCAAAAAACAAAAAAATCAGTCTTTCTTGAAACTTCTTATCCGTCTAATTGTCTGGGGCGGAATGATTGCAATTGTCATCTATCCCAAAGCCAGCACCAGTTTGGCAAAATTTATTGGGATTGAAGGCAACATCAACGCCATAATCTTGGTCGGCTTCATTTTGATTTTCCTCATCATCTTCAAACTAATGAACGCCATCGAACACCTAGAACAACAAATTTCTATCTTGACTAGAAAAGATGCAATCAAAAAAATAAACGATTGATAAGGCTAATGTTTGACTTTTTATTTTTCAAAACTTTTTAAATATTCTGGAAGCTTTAAGATCCATTTTGCCTGCTCTGGATAGAATAAGAATCTTTCAACATCCTTCACTGCCATAGGCAAATCACTTTTCAGGGCTTGCTCTTTCAAAAATTCAATCAACTCCATTCTTTTGCCAATCGCAATACCTTTTTCCTTAAAAATTTCGTAGTTTGGTTCAATCTTACTTTGACTCAAAAACCATACTAAATCATAAAAGTCTCTGCCTTTTTGATATGGACGAAAAATAATCGCAACAACTTTTTGTGCAAAAAGAGTTTCTAATGAATTAACCAGCATTGGAAATCTTTCATTGAAACTATCCGCAAATTTTGTTTCTGTTTTGATATTTTTATATGGGTTAAAATCAATTTCAAATTTAACCAAAACTTTCTCATTTTTGGAAACATTAAGTCCAAAATCTTGCAAAACATTTTTAAACTTGAAAAACACAACATAGATATTTTCTGTAATTTTTGTTCGCGTATCAACCTGAAAACCCTGCAATTCAAGTTTCTCACTAATATCCTTAGCCAATTTTTCCAAATCAAATCCTTCCTTCTTTATTAAATCAAAATCTAAATCTTCTGAAAAACGATCAATCCCATGCGCGAAACGAAGGCATGTACCGCCTAGAAATGAAAGACTGTCATTAAATTTACTCAAAGAAAGAGCCTTGAGAATTTGAGTTTGCAAATATTCAAGTAAAATATTTCGATCTTGCCATGGAATATTTCTCTCCTGTGCGTATTTCTTGAAAAATTCTTTACTAGGAAGCATAATGTTTGATGAAATTATTAGTTAAAAACAATACTTTTTTATTTTGAAATGCCTTGGCGAAATCAAGCATTTTTTTTGCATCGTATTTAAAATCTTCATTAAAGCGATACTCGGAAAATTGTTCCGCTTGACCATTTAGAATGTTGCGATTTAAATATAAAAAATCCACAATCGCTTTTTCAGGCAAAGCTAGATTGAAAGAAATTTTCCCAATCTTTTTTGTTTCATATCCGCCAAAAGCAACTTTTTTAATTTTTTGATAACTAAAATTTCCTTTTACTGTTCTAAATTCTTTTGTTTTTCTTGTTGTTACTGAAGTTACTGTAAAAACAGCCTCTGGGATAATTCCATAAAAACTCAAAGCCATTTCCATACTAACATAAGAGGGTTGATAAATTTTTGTGGCAAAAGCCATCAAATCAACATCATCAAGCTCTTCAGCGATTGCATATAATCCCCTCCTGAGCATGATTAGATAATTCTTATTGACCCAATTTTTAAGATTAACAAGCGTTGTACTAGTAAAATCAGAGCCCAAAATCAACCGTAGTTCCTTGGTTTCAAAATACGGTAATTCCTTAACTTTTTTCTTGAATTCAAAAATATTCATTTCTTTTAATAATATTATTATATCAATAAAAGAATTGTATCAAACTAATTCCATCTTGTCAATATCCTTATATTATGACCTAATGAGTAGTCCCAACACCAAAATAGTACTTCTCTTAGAATATATGAAAATTTCTGAATTTCGTAGCCTAATTAAAATCGCCAGAAAAGACATGTCTAGAATAACAAACGATAAGTAACACCTTTATATCATCAATAAGATCAGATAATATGGAATGTAGTATATTGTTTTTCCATTTATTTCTTGACGATTAAATTCGTTTTTTGTCACAACGATTCCAAATTCTAATTTATATTTTTTTGTATAATCGGCCAAAAATACTACATCTTTTAAAGTAACTTTATTTGAAAATTTAACCTCTATTGGCAATTTTCTGTTTTTTTCATTTACTAAAAAATCAATTTCCTTTTTACCTTGACGCCAAAAACTTAGAGTATTTACAATTTTATTACCTTTATATTTTTGATTTAAAATATTATACACGGAATTCTCAATAATTTTTCCGAAAGCTTGCGGGACTTCATCGACATGACTAGCATTAAAATGATTTAGTGCACAAACAAAATTCACGCAGGGCGTATATATCTTTTTCAAAATTCTACCTCTCTTGATAAGACTTTTGTGATACTTATAAATAACTTCCACAAGATATGCTTCTTTGAGATATTTGATATATTTTTCAAGAGTCAAAAATGACACTCCGACTTCCCTGCCAATATTCTTAAGCTCAAATATTGAACCGGCATTATTTATGAGTTGATAGGCAATCAATTTGAGCTCATCAGTTTTTTCCACCTTAAAAATACGGACACAGTCATCTAGAACCTTGCCGATGACTGATTCTGAAATATATTCGTGTTTTTTTTCAATACTTGAGATATTTCGCGTTTCAGGAAATTGTCCAACTGTTATATATTCTCGACTTCTTTTTGCAATATCCATTCCAAAATTAGCCTCGTATATGCCAAGCTCACTAAATATCTTTGGCAAAGCAAATAAATCAAATTTTTGAAAAATTTTAACTTTCTCATAATTTATTGTTAAAAATTCGCGAAATGATAGTGGCGACAGATAAAAATCAAAAATTCTGCCAGCCAAGCTCTCGTTATATTTACCCTTAAGTAAAACGCTTTGCGATCCTGTAACAATAAACTTTATTTTTTTACCCGATAGGTCATAAAATTTTTTCAACACTGCTTGCCAGTCTTCGATATATTGAATTTCATCAAGAAAAACATATACTGTTTCGCCAAAAGAAAGATTAGGATTATTCAAAACATCTCTAAAATAAACAGAGAGAACTTCTTCTAAGAATTCTGCTTTTTTTATTTGGCTGGAATAGTCAAAAAGAAAATAGAAAATATTTTTTGGATTTTTATTTTGCGACAAAAGCAATCCAATAACTTGCTTTAAAATTGTGCTTTTTCCAACTCGTCTTAAGCCAATGATATTTAGAATCAAGGAATGCTCCAGATTAGAAATAACTTCGTCATAAAGTTCTCTCTTTACCCAAGCTATTTCCTCAATTTTATGCTGATTATCGCTCCACCATGGATTTTTTAAGGCTAAATCTTGTATTTTTATCATATTTGATTAAATTAGACTATAATTAAATTGCATTTTGATTATACCGTACTTGCATTATATTGTCAATAACCTAATTTTGCCATTTCATTTTAAATTTGGTATTATTAAAACATATGAAAATTTCCATCATCACTCCGTCATATAATCAAGCTGAGTTTATTGAACGAACAATTCAAAGTGTGTTGGCGCAAAATTATCCGGATTTGGAATATATCGTGATGGATGGCGGATCAACTGATGGTACAGTAGAAATTCTCAAAAAATATTCTGATCACATTATTTGGAAAAGTGAAAAAGACCGCGGACAATCCGATGCAATTAACAAAGGCTTGAAAATTGCCACAGGCGACATTGTCGCTTACATTAATTCTGATGATACTTACGAGCCAGAAACTTTGCAAAAAGTGGCCGATTATTTCAAGAAAAATCAAGATGCTAAATGGGCATACGGAAAATGCAAAATAATCAATGAGATTGATCAAGAAATTCGAAAACCAATCACTTGGTATAAAAATTTATTGTTGAAAAATTATAGTTATTCAAAATTACTTAGTGAGAATTTTATTTCCCAGCCTGCCGTCTTCTGGAAGCGCGAAATTCACGCCGAGTTGGGTTTTTTGAACGAAAACGAGCATTATTGTATGGATTATGAATTTTGGCTTAGAATGGGAAAACTTTACTCGGCTGGTTTGATAGATGACTATTTGGCAAATTTCCGCTATTATTCAACCAGCAAGAGTGGCGGTGTCAACAAAAAACAATTTCAAGATGAACTTCGCTTGGCCAAAAAATTCGGTGCTGGTCATCCCCTTTCGATTTTTTTGCATAAAATTAATTATTATAAAATAACTATAATTTATTGGTTTTTAAATAAAATAAAATTATGAAAATATTAGTAACGGGCGGAGCAGGATTTATCGGATCTCATTTATGCAAAAGATTGCTTAAAGACGATCATGAAGTCTTATGCGTGGATAATTTATTCACTGGTAATAAGAATAATATTCTTGAGTTGACGGAGAATAAAAAGTTTGAATTTTTGCGTCATGACATTACTTTTCCACTATATGTGGAAGTAGATCAGATATATAATTTAGCTTGTCCTGCCTCACCTATTCATTACCAATTTGATCCAGTGCAAACTACAAAGACCTCCGTACACGGTGCAATTAACATGTTGGGATTGGCTAAACGAACAAGAGCGAGGATTTTGCAAGCTTCAACCAGTGAAGTTTATGGCGACCCAGAAGTGCATCCTCAGCCAGAAAATTATTGGGGCAGAGTTAATCCAATTGGAATTCGCTCTTGTTATGATGAAGGTAAAAGATGCGCCGAGACACTTTTCTTTGATTATCATCGCCAGCACAAGCTTGATATCAAAGTGATTCGCATTTTCAATACCTATGGACCCAATATGCATCCCAATGATGGACGAGTGGTTTCAAATTTCATTATGCAGGCTTTGCATAACAAGAATATCACAATTTATGGCGATGGTTCTCAAACTCGCAGTTTTCAATATGTTGATGATTTGATTTGTGGAATGTTAGCGATGATGAAAAGCTCCAAGAGATTTGTCGGTCCTGTTAATCTCGGCAATCCCGTGGAATTTACTATAAAAGAATTGGCAGAAAAAGTTTTGGAAATGATTCCTGAAAGTAAAAGTAAAATAATTTTCAAAAAATTGCCTCAGGATGATCCAAGAAAAAGAAAGCCAGATATATCCTTAGCAAAAAAAGAATTGAATTGGGAGCCAAAAATAAAATTGGAAGAAGGTTTAATAAAAACAATAGAATATTTTAGAAATCTAAATAAATAAGTAAATTTATGAAATTATCAATTGTTATTCCAGTCTATAATGAAAAGAATACTATTTTAGAAATTATCAAGATTGTAAAATCCGTAGTATTACCAGAACAAATAGCAGAAAGAGAGATTGTCTTAGTAGATGACCACTCAAAAGATGGGACGAGAGACATACTGAGAAATATCAATGATAATGAGATTAAGGTTTTTTATCATAAGATAAACACTGGAAAAGGAGGAGCACTCAATACTGGCTTCAAACAGACTACAGGAGATATTATAATTATCCAAGATGCTGACCTAGAATATGATCCTCGTGAATATCCAAAATTACTAAAACCAATCCTAGATAATAAAGCAGATGTAGTTTTTGGTTCTCGTTTTGTCGGTGGTGATTCTCATCGTATTTTGTATTTTTGGCATACAATGATGAATAAGTTTTTAACCTTCCTTTCCAATGCTTTTTCTGATTTAAATTTAACTGATATGGAAACATGCTATAAGGTTTTTAGAAAAAGCATACTTGATCAAATTGATATCGAAGAAAATAGATTTGGTTTTGAATCTGAAATTACAGCTAAAATCGGAGAACTCTCAAGAACTAAAAATATAAGAGTTTATGAAGTCGGAATATCTTATTATGGAAGAACCTACGATGAAGGGAAGAAAATTGGCTGGAAAGACGGATTGCGAGCCTTTTGGTGTATTTTTAAGTATAATACATCCGGATTTTCTCATTTTTGTAAATACACAATAAGCGGGGCGTTAATTGCATTATCACAATTTTTAATAATCATTTTTTTAGTTGATTTTTTATCTTTCAATACGGAATATTTAAAAAATATTGCCAATCTAATTAGTGTTATTATTGGGTTGTTTTTAGCATTTATTTTACATGCAACTATAACATGGCGATATAAATTCAAGTCTCGAATGGATATTTTTCAAAAATTACTCATGTTCTATTTTGTATCAATAATTTCAATTATTGTGCGTATCTTGGCTTTTTATTTATTTGATAAAAATGGTATGGATTATAGATTGAATGTTGTAATTGGAATAGTGCTTGTTATCCTGATGAATTTTTTTGGTTACGATAAACTTGTATTTAATAAATTAGAATTTTTTAAGAAAAAATAAATGAACAGAAAAAAAGCACATTGCGAAGAAAAAGAGCCGCTTCTGGAAGGCATCCTAAGCACATTAAGATTTAATAAAATAATTGAACATATTCCCCAAAATTCAAAAATATTAGATTTAGGCTGTGGATACAATGCTAATTTTATAAGAAAAATATCTAACAAAAATTGTCATTGTTTTGGTCTTGATATTTCAATCAACAAGGAACTCCATTTAAATAATACCACCTTAGCTGAACATAATTTAAATAATAAGCTTCCTTTTGATGATAATATTTTTGATGTAGTTATATCACTAGCCAATCTTGAGCATTTGCAAGATCCAAAATTTGCATTCAAAGAAATATTTCGAGTTTTGAAACCAGGCGGAATACTCCTGCTAACAACTCCAAGTATTTATGCTAAGCCAGTTTTGGAATTTTTATCCTTCAAATTACACCTTGTCAGTGAAAATGAGATAAGAGATCATAAAAATTATTTCAATAAAAAAATACTTTCGGATATGTGTCGAGAAGTTGGCTTTTCACAAATTAGACATAAGTATTTTCAAATTTTTATGAACAATTTTTTATATGCTAAAAAATAAATTTTTATGATTCAACTATTTGTAGTTTTTTCTTTTTTAATTTGGGTAATTGCACTTTTGGGCTTTGGTTGTTTTGTGAGTGTTCTCATTAAAAGATATCTCGAGGATTTTGAAATAACCCCTGAATTTAAAATTTTATATTACGGAATTTTAGGTTTAATAGTAATTTCTATCATAGGAACTATATTTAATTTTTTCATTCCACTAAATTATTATTTTTCACTAGTTATTTTACTTTTGGGAATAATACTTTTTATTAGCTATCGAAAAAATATAATCGCTTCTTATACTTGGATGCATTTTTTAATTTTCTTTCTTTTATTTATTTATAGTTGCCTATTATCCCTTAAGAATCTAAAAGGCTATGATACTTTACTATATCATCTGCCTATGGTTAATTGGATTTCAAATCTTGCCTTGCCATTTGGGCTTGCAAATCTCCACACCAGATTTGGATTTAATAGTTCTTGGTTTATCGATGCCTCAATTATTTATCCCCTAAGGCTCATTACTAATTCACCATTTTTCATTATAAATGCAATTGTATCATTTTTCTATGGAACTTTTATTTTTGCTACTCTATCACGAATAATGAAAGACAATAGATTACACTTCTCGACTGCTTTTGCTCTAACAACATTCATCCCCTGGTTCTACTATCTCGTAGGCCTTGCTTCTTCTTTGTATCCAGATGTGCCCGTTATGTTACTAACTTTATTTGTCACTTTTTTACTAATCAAATCTTTTGAAACAAAAAATGCTGATTGTCTTTTTATTTCACTTATAATTTCTTTTTATATCGTCACTATAAAATTATCAGCAATTCCCTATTTTCTAGGATTTTTTTTAATTCTTATTCTATTTTTTATTTTCAAAAAAATATCGACCAGAACAAAAGAAATAATTCCTAAAAATTTAAATTACATTCAATATATTTTTACTTTTATTATCTTATTAATCATGGGATTGCCCTATCTAATAAGAAACCTTGTTTCTTCTGGTTACATAGCTTTTCCATCAGCTATCAGCTATGTTAATTTAAAATGGAGTGTCCCAATAAAAAGTGCCGTCAGCAATGCTAATTGGGTAAGAAGTTGGGCAAGAAAACCCGGTCTTAATCCAAATGATGTTTTGGGTAATTGGGATTGGCTAATCCCATGGTTTAATAATATTACTAATGATAAAATATTAGTGTGCATGGCCATTTTTGGATTTCTAATAGCACTATTTTGTTTTATCTTTAAAAAAAGAAGAGATTTGGATATTTTTTTAATCGTCTCTTTTTTATCACTATCAGGCTGTTTATTTTGGTTTTTCACAGCACCAGACCCGCGATTTGGCTATGGCTATCTATTTTCTTTTTTTGGAACATTGGTAAGCTATGGCATATATAATTTTATTGACAAAGAAAAAAGTATAAAATACTTCTTAAAATTTATATGTTTTGCTATTTTTTTGGTTTTTTTGTATCAAAATAATATCAGTTTAAAAGAAATAAGTAATACAAGTAAGGTTAAGGATATAACCTTTATCGAAAGAAAAACCAAAGAAGGAATAATTATTAGCACCCCCAAAAAAGGAGATCAGTGCTCCGATGGACCACTGTTATCAACGCCTTACTTTAATGAAAATTTAAAAATTATTTTTGATAAAAATAATAATCCAAGAATGTTTTATTTTGAAGAATAATTCCAAATTTACGATTTTGTCATTTGATTTTAATTTCCGCTATTATTCAACCAGCAAGAGTGGCGGTGTCAACAAAAAACAATTTCAAGATGAGCTTCGCTTGGCCAAAAAATTCGGTGCTGGTCATCCCCTTTCGATTTTTTTGCATAAAATTAATTATTATAAAATAACGGGGATTTATCGAATCTTGAATTTACTTCAATCGCTATCTTATTAGGCTACAAAATCAAGATAATTTTCCTTAGTTATCACTTCAAAAGAAGCAGTCGGATAATTTTCCTTCCATTGAGATGGAGTTTTAGCATTTTTATCGGAATATTTTATTTCATATCCAAAAAGTTTTCCCTCTCTTTCTTCGACAATATCAACTTCTTGCTGTTGCCAGGTTCTCCAGAAATAAACATTGGCAGATATACCCTCATAGGAGCGTTTTTTCAATCGTTCCATAAAAACAAAATTTTCCCAAAGAGCGCCGATGTCATTTCTGAGTGGCAACTCATTAAAATTCGCAATGATGGCATTACGAATACCATTATCATAAAAATAATATTTGCTTTTTTGCGTTATCTCATCGCACAAATTTCCGCTATATCCACGTACATTCAAAAGGACAAATGATTTTTCAAAAAGATCGAGATAACGTGCCACGGTTTTCGTGTTAATACCAACCTTTTGTGCAAGTTCTGAAAGTGAGACTTCATTCCCAATTTGGAAAGCAAGCAGACGCAAAAGATCTAGGAGAATTTTTGAGCTTTTTACTTTTTCTAATTCCAAAATATCCTTGAGTAAATAGGAATGAGCTATTTCTTCAGCCATTTTACTCTTAAGATCGTTGGTCGCCCTAGTCATTACCTTGGGATAATTTCCATAAATTAATTGTTGTTCCAACTTTTCCCTTAGATCAAAATTGTTCAAGGTTTTTTTGAGTTCAAGTTGAGAAATTGGAAAAAGTGAAAGAGTTTGTTTTCTGCCTGTGAGGGGTTCGCCTATTTGACCAGCTAGTTCAAAAGATGAAGATCCAGTAGCGATAAGACGGATACCGGGAATATTATCCACAATTATTTTAAGCACCATACCTATATTAGGAATACGCTGAGCTTCATCGAAAGCGATAACGTCATAACCTTTGGCAAATTCTTTTATCGTTTCAAAATCAGCCGATCCCAATTCTTGAATGCGAGTATTATCTCCATTTTCATAGCGCCATTTAAGCTGAGTGCGGGCTAGAAAATTCTTCACTAAAGTCGTTTTTCCTACTTAGCGAGGACCATAAATAACCAATACTTGATTGGGTTCAAGCATTTTTTCGATTTCATCGTAGATTCTTGCAATTTTCATATATTTTTACTATTAGACATTTTATGGCTAAATATTAGCATAATACTCAAAATTTGTCAATTATGGGTAGTCCCGATACCCAAAATAGTGCTTTTTTGGATATTTATCGCACAATTGCTAGTTTGCCATTTGATTTTAGCTTTGCTATTATAAAATGGCGGTGTCAACAAAAAACAATTTCAAGACGAACTCCGCCTCGCCAAAAAATTCGGTGCTGATCATCCCCTTTCGATTTTTTTGCATAAGGTGAATTATT
>PCRW01000009.1:11267-15175 GCA_002772115.1 Candidatus Moranbacteria bacterium CG23_combo_of_CG06-09_8_20_14_all_35_22 | reverse complement strand
CTTTTTGCTTTGGTGTGTATGATTTTTTCATACTTTCATTGTATCACATCTATCTAATAGGTTTGTCTGGATTTGCTAGTCCATTATAAAGAGCCAACTTATCCCCAATGCTTGCCTTGCGCGTCTGTTGAATAAATTGTATAATCTATTTGTAATATAAATATAAAAATCAAAATGGAAGAAAAAGAAGAAAAAAATAATGATAAAATTCAAGCGCTTCGTGAAATGATTTATAGCGCCGAAAAAACTTTGCAAGGCGCCAAGTCGATGCTACTCCAGCTTGAAGGAAAAAAGAAAGTCGGTCGCAGAAAAAAAATTAGTGATGAGGACGCCGAAGACGGCAGAATCATTGAAGGAACTTTTGACGGACAAATTATGATTGGCACCGACGGCAAACAATATCCTGTGCCGGCCAATTATGCTTCAAAATCAAAACTCGTCGAAGGAGATATGTTGAAACTCACCATCACTCAAGACGGGTCTTTTATCTATAAACAAATCGGTCCAACTGAAAGAAAAAGACTAATTGGAGTCGCCAGTCTTGACGCCCAAGGCAACTATTTCGTAGCCGCCCAAGGTCAAGCTTACAAAATTCTTTTGGCTTCTATCACCTATTTCAAAGTTGAACCGGGAGATGAAGTCACTTTGGTCACTCCAAAAAATATCTCCTCCGATTGGGGATCGATTGAAAATGTTTTACAGAAAAATTCTGGAAAAAAACAATCAGCGACAGTACCTTCTTTTGAAGAAGAAAAGGAAGAAGAAAATTCTGATAAAAGTTCCGACTTAATGGATGAATGGTCGCCTGATCTTGAAGAGCTAAAAAAAGAATTGAACAATAATTTGAATACTCCTTCTCAATCTTAAGCAAAAAAATTATGCAAGCTATGCCAAAAAAAGATTTTTGGCTCGGAATGCTCTCTGGGTTCTTGATTGGAATAATGTTTATGCCAATTTTAGCTGTTGCTAAACCAGATTTGTATATTACTTTAAAATTAGCTATCGTTCCATTTTTCTTGATCGGCACTCCACTGGGACTGGCTATCGCCCACATAATCGGCAAAAAAATTCCCATCATCTGGCAATTGGGAAAATTTGGTGTCACAGGAGTTTTGAATGTTTTGGTTGATTTTGGAGTTTTGACTATCCTAACAATTTTTCTGAAAAATTATTTCCAAATAAATTCCACCGATGTTTTGTTAAGTTTGGGAGTTTTAGTTATTTCCGTTTATTCCATATATAAAGCACTGTCTTTCACAATCGCCAACATCAATAGTTATTTTTGGAATAAATATTGGACTTTTGAAGAAAAAAAAGACAGCCAATCTGCCTTTGGCCAATTTTTCATTGTGAGTATCGTCGGCTTCATCATTAATGTCGCCGTAGCTTCTTTTGTTTTCAAATATATTCATCCACTGGCAGGAATGAATTATGAACAATGGGGGCTCATCGGCGCCGCCATGGGCTCAATCATCGGTCTTGTTTGGAATTTTTTAGGCTACAAGTTTTTAGTGTTTAAGAAATAAATCGCTTTTACTTATATGAATTTTGAATCGGCCCTAGGCCGGTTTTTTTATTTTATTGCCAGCATTTTTTTCCAGTGCTATAATATTTCATAGGGGTGCCTCAATTCAGGCGCTCTTGAATTTAATTAGAAAATTTATTCGCATATTTGCAGATTAGCATTTATTTGTAGATTTGTATTATATATAACTATGTCGGAGACACTTTATCGAAAATATAGACCAAAAAATTTTTCCGAAATTATCGGACAAGTGCACATCGTGCGCACACTTTCTAATTCGATCAAAAATAATCGCGTTGGCCAGGCTTATCTTTTCACTGGTCCGCGTGGCACTGGAAAAACTTCTATCGCCAGAATTCTCGCTAAAACAATAAACTGTGAAAATTTAAGCGATGCTATTCCCTGCGAAAAATGCGAAGCTTGTAAAATTATCACAGCCGGAAAATCTTTGGACATCATTGAAATTGACGCCGCTTCCAACACTGGTGTGGATAACATTCGCGAACTCAAAGAAACCGTAGCGCTCTCCAACGCTTCGCTCAAATATAAAGTTTATATCATCGACGAAGTCCATATGCTTTCTACCGGAGCTTTCAATGCGCTTTTGAAAACTTTGGAAGAACCACCCGCTCATGTAGTTTTCATTCTAGCCACCACGGAAATTCATAAAGTTCCCGAAACAATTCTGTCTCGCTGTCAACGATTTGATTTTGCCCGACTGCCGATTGGAAATATTATTGAAAAATTAGCTTTGATTGCTAAAGCAGAAAAAGTAAAAATTGAGAGTAAGGCATTGGAGATGATTGCCATCAGCGCCGAAGGCGGAATGCGCGATGCCGAATCACTACTTGGCCAAATTATTTCTTTGGAAGATAAAAATATCACTCTAAAAGAAGTGGAAGAAATTCTCGGCACCGCTGACAAAAAAACTGCCGAAATTATAGCGGAGATGATTTTCAAAAAAAATTCTTCCGGCGCAATTTCTAAAATAAATGAACTTTTGGAAAATGGCTATGACTTGGAAGTTTTCAATAAATCCTTGATCAATTACCTTAGGCAGTTGATGATTATAAAAATAGATTCTAATTTGAAAAAATATTTTTCCAGCGAAATGACCAGCGAAAGATTGGAAAAAATGGAGGAACTTTCCAAAGGCGCCGAACTTTCTATAATTATTTCAAGTATAAATCTTTTTCTGGAAGCGCAAAGCAAAATTTCCAGTTTTATTCTCCCCCAGCTTCCGCTAGAAATCGCTATTATCAAAGCGACACAAACTTTTCCGACAAAAAAAATTGAATATGAAATTGAAACTCCAAAAATTCCCCTTCCCCCTTCGGGGGAAGGTGCCCGAAGGGCGGATGAGGGAGAAACTAGCTTAGATAAGAAAAATATAAGTTCTAATAAAACAGAAAAGAAGGAAGATTCCAAATTACTAATTACAAATTGCAAATTGCAAGAAGATAATGTTAATACTAATATTGATTTAAGCACTATAAAATCTAATTGGCAAAAATTATTAATCGACATCCGACCTTACAATCATTCGCTTTCGGCACTTTTGTCTAATTGTCAACCGACAAAAACTGAAAAAAATATAATCACCTTAGGCACGCCTTATAGTTTTTATTGCGAACGATTGAATGATAAAACCAATAGATTGACAGTTGAGCAAGTGTTTAGTAAGATACTAAAATCGGAAATTAAGATTAACATTGAACTGGACAAGAACTTAGTTTTGAAAAAAGAAGCCGAGCCAATCAAAAAATCCGAACAAAACTCCCTCCTCACTGATGCACTGGAAATTATGGGGGGCAAGGTTGTAGAAGAGTAGAAATTCATATTATTTGTTTCATGTTTCATGTTTCATGTTATATGACATTGGGGAGTAGCCAAGTGGTAAGGCAATGGACTTTGACTCCATCATGCGTAGGTCCGAATCCTACCTCCCCAACATTGTGCAAAATATATATGCAATTTTTTGTTTATATTCTTAAAAGTGTTAAAGATGATAAATTTTATATAGGTCAAACCAATAATTTGACTGATAGGTTTTTAAGACACAATAATGGTTGTGTTACTGCTACAAAAAACAGAAGACCTTTAGTTTTAGCTTATAGCGAAAATTATAATACCAGAGCAGAAGCTATGAGAAGAGAAAAATACTTAAAATCTTTAAAAGGAGACATTGAGAAAAAATTGAATATAAAATTTAATGAGTAAGGCACCCCGCCTTGGCGGGGCATGCGAAGGTTCGAATCCTTCCTCCCCAACTTTGTATGTAATTGCAATAACTTTCTAGAAACAGCTATTTTGATGCTGTTTTTTTATGCACAAATTTAAGCCATTTTATATCCCCTTTTGCAATCTTGAGTTATTATTTGCT
>PCRW01000009.1:0-11232 GCA_002772115.1 Candidatus Moranbacteria bacterium CG23_combo_of_CG06-09_8_20_14_all_35_22 | reverse complement strand
AGGAAATTTTTGGAGGAAATTCGGATTCTCAAACAAGAATTTCTCAAAAATTTTAATTCTTCAGTGGTTTCAAATAAAAAAAGGATATGGAAAAAGAAATTATTTTAAAATTACACAAAAATTTCGAAGATTATGTCCACGAGGAAGATGGCATAGAATTTTGGTATGCCAGAGACTTGCAACATCTTCTTGGATACAATCGATGGGAAAATTTTGAAAATGCTGTTTTAAAAGCAAAAATTGCATGTGAAACTTCAAAACAAGCCATTTCCGATCATTTTCGTGACGCCACGAAAACGATCCCAATGCCCAAAGGAGCTACAAAAGAGATTCTTGATATCATGCTCACGCGTTATGCTTGCTATCTTATCGCACAAAATGGTGATCCACGAAAAGATGAGATTGCTTTTGCGATGACATATTTTGCTATTCAAACAAGGAAGCAAGAATTAGTTGAACAAAGACTTGGGGAATGGGAACGCTTGCAAGCAAGGGAAAAACTTACTCTTTCGGAAAAAGAACTTTCCGGAGTTATTTTTCAAAGAGGAGTGGATAGTCAGGGATTTGCAAGAATTCGCAGTCAGGGAGATGCGGCTCTTTTTGGTGGGCACACAACTCAAGATATGAAATATAAATTGAAAGTTCCCGCAAAAAGACCGTTGGCGGATTTTTTGCCAACAGTGACAATCAAAGCCAAAGATCTTGCCAGTGAAATTACCAACCATAATCTTAAAAAAGATCAAGCGCTTAGAGGTGAAACCTCAATTACCCATGAGCATGTCAAGAATAATAAAAATATGCGAGAGATGCTTGGAAAAAGCGGAATTTATCCAGAGGCGTTACCAGCGGAAGAAGATTTGAAAAAGCTCGATCGTAGATTAAGGTCAGAAGGTAAAAAAATATCCAAGACAGTTAGGAAATTGAGAAAATAAAAACCCTGATTCTGAAAAACTGAAATGATGGAATTGGAAGGATAAGAATTGATATTCCCTCTATGTTAACTCGTTAAAGCAAGGGGGGTTTTTATATTCTCATAATATTCGCAATCCCCTTTCACAATCTTGAATTATTACTTGTTTAGTGATAATATAGGGATATAATGAAGGAGTAAAAAATGAATTATTAAGTATTATAATACATATTAAAATAAGTATTAAAAATATGACAACAAGAAAAAATGAAGACAGGAACATCCGTAAGATCACGAGAGTAGGAAAAACCAGTTTGGCCGTCACTTTGCCGATTGAAATTGTGAAGGAATTAGGCTGGAAAAAAAAACAGAAAGTGATTGTAAGAAGAGTAGCTGGTGGGATTATAATTAAGGATTGGAAGAAATAAATATAAAGTTATCCACAAGGGAGTGAGGTTGATTAAAATACTAATAATGATATAATACCACTGTAAACAAATAAAGATTAAAGAATAAAAATGAATGCGATAATAAAAAAACAAAATGGTGTAGTGTTTACTCCCGAATGGGTGGCTGATTTTATGGTAAACGAAATTTTTAAAGGTAAAAAAATTACTGGGAAAGAAAAAATATTGGATGCTGGATGCGGTGAGGGAATTTTTACAGTTATTGCGGCACAAGAATTTTCAAAATTAGCAGAAAAAAAAATAGAAAAAGTCATAGAAGAAAATATTTATTTCGCTGACATATCGAAAGAATATATTGAAAAAACTAAACAGAATTTGCAAAAATTATCAAAAAATAAAATTATAAAATATAATGAAATAACGGATGATTTTTGTTTCCATAATTTCAGCGAAAAATTCGATTTTATTATCGGTAATCCACCTTATGTTCGTATTCAAAATCTCAATGGCAGAAAAGATTTATTGCAAAAGAATTTCATTACTGCTTCCAATGGATCAATCGACTTATATTTTTGTTTCTTTGAACAAGCATTGAAATTATTAAAAGAAAAAGGTAGAGTTTCTTTTATCACTCCCAATTCACATTTTTATTCAGCAGCAGGAAAAAATTTACGCAATTTATTATTGTTACATTTAACAAAAATAGTTAATTTTGATCACTTTCAAATTTTCAAAGATGCTACCGCATATACCGCAATAACATTTTTGCAAAAAGAAAATTCCGATAATTTTTTATATGCGGAAAATTTTAAAAATGATTTTAAAAATATTGAATTTAAAAAAATATCTACTCAACATATGCGCTTGGAAAGGTGGGAATTTTTTAATGAAGAATATTTTGATAAAATTGCCAATCTTAATAAAAAATATTCCACGCTTCAAGAAATTGCTAATATTCATTATGGGATAGCCACGCTTAAAGATGATTTATATATTTTTTCGCCGGAGAAAAGCGACAAAAATTATTTCTATTTTAATAATTTTAAAATAGAAAAAAATTTATGTGTTCCGATAATAAAAGCATCGAAATACAAAGGGGAAAATCAAAATCTTTTTATTATTTTTCCTTATAAAAATGAAAAAATAATTCCGCATGATATTTTTAAGAAAAATTATCCAGAAACATACAAATATTTTTTAAATCATAAGGATATTTTAGAAGCAAGAGACAAGGGGGGTGGCAAAAATTATGAAGAGTTCTATGCTTTTGGAAGAAATCAAGGATTGAAAACTAGTTTTGGAAAAAAAATAATAACCAGCACGATGAATATCGCACCGCGTTTTTTCGTAATTGAAGATGAAAGAACTAGTTTTTATGCGGGATATTGCATTAAGCCTAAAAAAAATATTGATCTTTATGAACTGTGTGATGTTTTAAATTCTGAATCAATGAAGGAACATATTAGTTTGGTTTCAAAAAGTTATCGAGGAGGATACAAATCATACGCAAAAAGTTTTATAAAAGATTTTGTGCATCCCCAATTTTGCAAAGCTCAACCAGTATTATTTTAATTAAAATTATGAACAATCGAAAATTTTTACAGACAATTAAAAAATCGTTTATTAAATTTTTAGAAACTGATTCAAGAAGTAATAAAAAATTAATAATATTACATAGTGCAATAGCAAAGGATATTAAAAATAAACTCGGAAAGGGATATAAGATAATGTCGCTTGGAATTGGAAAAGGCAAGGAAGGAAGGATGAGTGGAAGATATATGGAAAAAACCGTTGATATTTTAATTTCAAAGAATAAAAACTATATTGCAGGAATTGGAGTAAAGTTTGTAATGAATAATTATTCCCAAAATTCCAACAATTATTTTGAAAATATGCTCGGCGAAACAGCCAATATCCGAACAAATAATAAAGAATACTTTCAAATTTTAATATTGCCAGAAGAGATGCCTTATTATAATAAAAAAGGCAAGATAATTAAATGGGAAAAAATTACCAGTCATAATATTGATAAGTATATTATTTTATCTAAGGATAATACGGAAAAATATTGGCATACTCCAAATAAAACATTGTTATTTATTATTAAATTTCCAAAATGCAATCACAACACAATAACTACGCGGTTGGAATATGAAAAAAATTATTTAAATAAAAAAAATAATATTTCCGTACAAATATCTAATGGAATATCAGGATTGTTTGGTAGTGCAATAATTCTTAATGATTATGAAATATTTATTGAAAAAACTGCTCATTATCTTAAAAGTATTTAATAATTTCATTCAGCGTTAGGATAAGTGATACTAAAAAAATTCATATGAACACATTCAAACAATCAGCGATTGAAATATTGAAAAAGGCGAAAACACCTTTACATTATACTGAAATTACTCGGCTAGCTTTGGAATCTGGATTACTGGAAACAGAAGGAGCAAATCCAGAAAAGACAATGTCTGCGATTATTTATGTTGATATAAAAACAAAAAAGGAGGGTTCTGATTTTATCAAAACTGCACCACAAACTTTTGCGCTTAATCCAAACAAAAAGGAAATCAAAGAAACATTAAAAATTATTGAAGCGGAAAAAGCCGAAGAAGAAAAAATTGTGATTGAAGGCGGATTTACTGGAAAAGGCGGAGAGCATTTGGTCTGTTCGGAACTGCTTTTTCGTGGTTTTAACGCCAGCATTATGAGTGTTGATGTCGGAGTGGATATTTCAGCAATCAAAGACGGCAAATTTTTTGGAATACAAGTAAAAACTTCTCAAAAGAATAATAATGATATTTATAATTTTCACATCAGAAAAAAATCTTTTGACAGATTTAATCAGGGGAACATTTTTTATATCTTAGTTCTGCGAGATAATAAAAAATCAAGTTTTATTATTTTGCCGTCAAATGAAATAGAAAGAAAGATTAAGGAAAGTGCAATTTTCTCCGTCAATAATAAAACTGGTTATGCTTTAAGTGTTAAATTGCGAAATGAAAAAATATACTTAGGTAATAAAAATCATGAAATTGGATATTTTTTAGACAATTGGAGTTTGATAAAATAAATTTAATACATATTCTAATACATATTAAAATACTTACACGCTAGACGAAAATAGAACTTTTCAAGCAAAATCATCCCCGATGAGTGTTTTTTTTAATTTATGGGATTGAAATCAAAAATCCCCTCTTCAAAATCTTGGTTTATTCCTTTTTCAAAACGAACAAACATTGGGTTATTGTAATTTGGAAGTTCCGGACCAAGGGGAAAATCTTTGTTCACATAAAAAAGTAGCGAATGCTTTTCTGGTTCGATTTGTTGGCGTACTTCCGAAGCTTTATATTTTTTCAGTTTATTTTGGGAAATTTCATTGCCGGAAGCTATTTTGAAATATTTGATTTCTCCAGAAACATTTCCTGTGATCATTGGTTTTGAAGAAACAATTTTTTCATATGATCCAAAATCCTCTTTGGGAAAATTAGCTAATTCTTTGTCCAAAAAATTTCTCCAAATAGGCGCAGCCACAAAAATTCCATCTGATCCATATTTCATAGGAGTGTTATCATTGTTGCCGACCCAGACTCCAACGGAAATATTGGGCGTATAACCAACCGTCCAGGCGTCGCGAAATTCTTGAGTTGTTCCGGTTTTTGCCGCCACTGCATAATCCTTAAACGCCAAAGGAGTGTTGCTTCCAAAGACAGGCGCTCTGGCTAAATTATCTGAAAGAATTGAATTTATTTTTCTGGCAACTTCTTTTTCTAAAACACTTTCGCGTTCATTTGGATATTCTTTTATAATATTCCCTTCTCGATCGATAATTTTTTGAATAACTTTAAGCTGATTTTTTTCTCCATCATTAGCAAAAACTGAAAAAGCGGAAGTCATCTCAAGCAATTTCACTTCTCCCCCACCCAAAACAAGCGAAAGACCAAAGCGATTTCTATCCTCTAGCGTTGAAATTCCCAATCGTTCAGCCAAATCTATTGTTTCATTTATTCCGGATAAATAAAGAGTTTTGACAGCCGGTACATTAAGCGATGATGACAAAGCTTGACGCATAGAAACAAGCCCGCTAAATGATCCGTTATAATTATTCGGCGTATAATCCTTTCCAGAACCATCCGGACCAAAATTGGTGGGGGCATCCCAAATTAAGGTTTCTGGCTGATAACCTTTTTCGAAAGCCTTAGCATAAGCAAAAGGCTTGAATGATGACCCTGGCTGACGAGGGCTAGTCGCGATATTCACTTGACCATCGATTGATGAATCAAAATAATCTTTGCTTCCTACCATTGCGAGAAGCTCCCCTGTTTTAGGAGAAATTGCCACCAGTGAAGCATTGCTCGCTCTATATTTTTTATTATTTTCCGCGCCCCAAAGCACCGACTCTTCAGCTCTTTTTTGCATATCATAATCAAGTGTAGTATAAATTTTCAAACCTTCTGTTTCCAAATCCAGGTCTTCATATTCCTTTTCTAAAAGTTCCTTAACATAAAAAACAAAATGAGGAGCTTCGATATTTTTTTTCGGAGGTATAATTTTTTTCAAAGTATCCGCCCTCAATGCTTCTCCGATTATTTTTTCATCGATCAAACCAAGTGCTTCTATTTGTCGAAGAATATTTTTTTGTCGATCAATCAGTGCTTTTTGATTATTTCCATAAGGAGAATAAAAAGTTGTTGCTTTAGGAAGTGAGGCTAAAAGTGCCGCTTCATCCAAAGACAAATCAGTGGCATTTTTTCCAAAAAAAGTTTGCGAAGCGGATTCAATACCATAAGCATTTGAACCATAAGGAATTTGATTTAAATAAAAATCTAAAATTTCATCTTTACTGAATTTTCGCTCCAACTTCAAGGCAATAATTGATTCTAAAATTTTTCTTTTTATATTTTTATCCCGATCCAAAAAAACATTTCTCGCTAATTGCTGGGTAATTGTTGATCCGCCCTGCTGAAATTGTTTGTTTCTTATATTAACTTCCAGCGCACGAAAAATTGAAGGAATATCAATTCCTATGTGATCATAGAAAGAAGCATCTTCTGAAATAATAGTTGTGACACGAATGGTATCAGGAATTTGATTATGCAAAAGATTTTTTTTATTTTCCTCCCCATAAATTTCATAAAGAATATGTTCGCCTGTTCGATCATAAATAATTGTCGTACCTTTTGACACTTTATTGGGCAATTCCTTAGCTTTTGGAGTAGCAAAAAAATAGATATAGGCGATGAAAAATAAAATAGCAAAAATTACAAATAAAAAAATATACACAAAACTTTTGAGGATAATCTTGTTTTTAGGTTCAGAATTATTTTTCTTTTTTGAAAATTTTTCAAGAAGAAAAACGACCCCTTTTCGAAGTTTCTTTATTGAAATTTTCTCCTTTTTTTTCTTCATTTAATTGAATTTTAGCATAAAAAAAGATTATATCAAACTAAAGACTCCGCCAATTGGCGGAGTCTTTTGGCTTTCTAAAAAAGTCAAGAAAAATTATTTTAGAGTTACAGTTGCGCCGGCAGTTTCCAGTTTCTTTTTCATATCTTCTGCTTCGGCTTTAGTCACTTTCTCTTTGATAACTTTTGGAGCAGCATCTACTAAATCCTTAGCATCTTTGAGTCCCAGTCCAGTTATTTCTCGGACTGCTTTGATTACATTGATTTTTGAAGCTCCACTAGCTGTCACTTCAACATCGAATTCACTTTTTTCTTCAACAGCCACAGCTTCTCCTGAAGCAACTGGCATTGCTCCCATCATCATTGGAGCAGCCGCTGATACACCAAATTTTTCTTCCAAAACTTTCACAAGTTCAGAAAGATCCAACACACTCATTTTTTCAATTTCGCTAACGAGTGTCTTAAATTTTTCTGGAACAACTACTTCGCCAGCCGGCGAATCCTTTTTTTTTTCCGCCATATTGTTATATAAGTCTTATAGGTCTTATGCGTCCTATGAAACTTTTAAAATTATTATTTAACTTCACTTATAGATTTCAGCACTTGCACCAAGCCTCGCAAATTTCCCGCTAGGACATTGACAAATCCAGAAACAGGAGCGTTCAATGTTCCAACCAATTTCGCCAAGAGTTCTTCTTTGCTTGGGAGTTTGGAAAGCGCCATCACTTCTTCACGGGAAAGAATTTTCTTTCCCAAAATTCCTCCAGAAATTTTCAAATTTTCATTGACTTTGGCCATTTTAGCGATAATTTTGGAAGCTTCCACTTCATCTCCCGAGGAAACAGCCACCGCGATCTGGCCTTCCATTTTCTTGGCATCCATTTCAATTCCCGCATCCTTGAGCGCTAAAGTCATCAAAGTCTTTTTGAGCACTTTGAAATCAATATTTTTTTCACGAAGCTCGCTTCGCAAAATAGTCATATCCTTAACAGAAAGCCCTTTGAAATCAGAAAAAACCACTGCTTTGGAATTTTTAATTTTTTGGGCCAAGTCCTTAACTATTTCTTTTTTTTGTAATTTTGTCTGCATATATTTACATTAAAAAACGACTGCCTTTCCACAGTCGACCCCAAGAAAAGTCATTTCTTATCCTCCTCTCCCTTAGGGAGAGGATGTCCCGATTACTATCGGGACAGGAGAGGGAAACGACTACATTCCTAGATGAGACTTACATACTTGCATATTGCTCATTGTCTGCGGAAAACCTGCCCGCAATGCTTCGCATAGCGATGCAGGCGGGTATATCTATAAAATTTTCAATCATTCAGTTTTGGGAGGTTCTTCAACTTTAACTTCTTCTGGTTTAGTTTCGACTACTGGCGCTTCTTCTACTTTGGCTTCTTCTAATTTTTCTGTGTCGTTCTGTTTTTCTTCTGTGTTATTCTGTGTTTTAATTTTTGGCATTTTCACCACTCTTTTCTTTTCCATTATAAGGCCTTTGGATGAAAATAAGTTATGCACCGTATCAGAAAGTTGAGCACCTTTGGAAATCCAATATTTAATTTTTTCTTCTTTGAGAACTGCTTGTTTGGAATGCGGATCATAAGAGCCTAAAATCTCAATATGACGCCCTCCAGGGGCAACCGTCTTCTCCTGCAAAACTATTTTATATTGAGCCTTATTCACTTTTCCTACTCTGGCAAATCGTATAGTTAACATAATAGTAAAATAAGCATAAACCAAGTTATACTCGGGTAAAATCAATTACTTATATAGATTATAGGAAAATTAGGATATTGTCAATAACAGCTTAATTTTTGAGAAATTTATAAACCAAACCAATAAGAAACACTGAAATTAAAATCAAAATTGAAGGTAAAAGATATGGAATTCTTTCTGATAACGGTTTTTTAGGCTCTTGTTCTTTTATATATTGAGAGTTATCTTTTTGAGTTGAAATTTTAGCATATTCGACTCCTTCTGTGTCTAAATATTGTAAATATTTATCTATATCATATTCTGGACGAGAAGATTTTTCATTACCATAAAAAATCTTATATTTTTGACTAGATTCTACTTGAAAAATAATTTCTTGTACTATAGAAAATCCGGTAATTGATGAAAAAACTAGAGAAACATTGTCGTTATTCAGCACTTCAAATTTTATATAACGGTTTTTTGTTTCAGAAAAATTTATCGTTAGATTTTCTCCTTTGAACTTAGGAGTATTATAACGAAAAATATATCCTTGATCCAGATAATCCCATTTATTTTTATCATCGCTTGAATAGATAAGAATTCGACGGTTGAAATTTTGATCATTAGCACCAAAAAGAACTTTGCTAATTGGCACTCCATTTATACTAAGATCTGCAATAAGTTCAGTAGATTTATTATTAGCGTTTTCCAAAGAATAAAAACTTATATTTCTTTTATTTTCTTGAATGCTCCCCGAAACATTTTGACTTGTCTCAACTGAATTTATTTTAACTGGAAAGCCATTTTCATCATCAATTTCAATTTTATAATATCTAAAAAGACTATCGGCAAAAATAAGTCTTGTATTTTGCGACTTAAAATTTCCTTTTTTGTCAGTATAGTCATAAATATAAGCATCGCCCTTAATCAAATTCCAATTTTCCATATCATCACTTCCATAAACCCTAGCATTTCTTTGAAAATTTTCCGAATCAGTATTTATTTTTAAATTATTCACTATTCTCCCCTTTTCCTTAAGATCAACAATCACCATAGAATATTTTTCAAAAACATAGGAATTATTTAGCAGGCTCGCCTGATAACTATTCTGACTGTAATTTTGACGACCAGATATGATTTTGTATGGAATTTCAATATTGTTATTCCCAATTACTCTCAAATCACTCAAATCTTTTTTTGAACCTGAAAAAATTTCATCATCTATAAATATTTTTTTCACTCCCGTTCCGGAAATATCTAAGTCTTTATAATATTTCCAATTCGAAACTTCAAAACTTGCCCAACAGACCATAGGGAAAGTAATTAATATCGCAACTATGAAAAGTATTTTTTTATTTATCATTTTTTTAAATTAAATAATTTCTCTTAATTTTTCCTTATATTTTTGATAAGAAAAAGATATACCCAAAAGAACAATTCCCAAGCTAATTGAGGAAATTATTCTATAAAGAGTTCCGAGTTCCCACAAATCATAAAAGAAAAGTTTTAGAATTGCCAGAATAAAAAGCAACATTCCTCCAATTCTTACCGCCTTATATTTTCCAAATATTCCGATAGACATAAGGATTATTCCGTAAATTAACCAAAAAATTGAAAGTGAAACACTACTTTTGTTTTTCATTTTCTTAACCTGTTCATAATAAACATCGTCAGATCTATAGTAGTTTGAATTATATGAGTTTAGTGGCGCCAATCTTTTTTTCTCTAAATTTTTATTATTTTCAATATTTCTAAAAATTTCTATTTTTTTATTCCAAAAAAACATTATTTCCCGACTTCCAATGAAGATTGTAAGTAAATTGGCAATAATTATAAAGCTTGCAATAATTTGCTTTATATTCAAAAATTTATTTTCGTTTTCTTGATTTTCTGAAAGTTTTTTAAAAATAAAAGCTGAAATATAAGAAGCCATGATCACAAATAAAAATGTAAAAGAAACTTTATTGAAAATAGTCAGATATGTATTTTTATATACTGAATCAAAAGATAAAAGCTTTAATAAAACTAAACCAAAAATCACAAAACCAAATACCTTAAGACTTTCTTTGTTAAGTCTCATTCCTAAAATAAAGAGAATAACTGCTTCGATTGTCCAGCTTATTGTTATAATATTCTGCTTAAACTGAATTGGCATAGTAATAGTTATAAATCCAATAGTTAAAAAAGCTAAAAAATCATATAAATTTTTATCCTCTGGCGTCAAAATCCTAACTGAATAAGCCCACAAGAAATAATAAGTAGCTAAAACTAAAGCAAAAAATCCCATTATAATATGATAATCATGATCAAGAAGAATAAAGCTGGCCAAAAAATAAACCACTCCTGTAAAAAGCGTCAGGACTTGCTCTATGCCCGTAGAATTTTCCTTTTTCACTAAATTATATATCAAAGAAGAAATAGAATAAGTGATGAAAAACAAGGTAAGAAAAAACATTGTTAAAAATAAATCCTTTCGTTCATAATACTCCCCTGCCCAAACAGAAAATACAATAATCGTTCCGATAAAACCAATTATATTGAGCGTTCTCCATTTTTTAAAAATAGAAACGACTAAAATAGCTAGATCTAAAAGTAGAATATAAGAAAGAAGGCCAATTTGATTATTCTGTCCATTAGAAACAAGAAAAGGAGTAGCAAAGCCACCCAAGATTGAAACAATAATAAGAGAAATAGAGTTGTATCGAAGACTCAAGGTATAATGGACTAGCAAATCCAGACAAACCTATTAGATAGATGTGATACAATGAAAGTATGAAAAAATCATACACACCAAAGCAAAAAGCCTCGA
>PCRW01000067.1:11529-15801 GCA_002772115.1 Candidatus Moranbacteria bacterium CG23_combo_of_CG06-09_8_20_14_all_35_22 | reverse complement strand
AAACCAAACCCCGTATTTTTTTACAAAAAACTCTCTTAAATTATGAAATTAATAGTTTAGTAAAGTAAGGACTGGACATTCTGGTACGGGTGGTGGAGGAGGGGCAGTGATTGAAGTTGAAGAAAAATCTTGTCGAACTTCTTCCTTCCTTATATCAATATTTTCTATTTTATTTATTCTAGCTTCTTGGCTGTCTATTTTTTGACTGAGATAGGATATTGCTTGTTGGATATTTTCCAAATTTTTATTTATTTCCTCCAAATTGTTTTTTTCTTGTACCATATTATTTATTTATTTTATTTAAAAAAACATACTACTACCAATTAAAAATAAAACCACAGCCATTGCAACAAAAATTCCGAATAAAAAATTCCCGATAATTCCATAGGAAATAAATCTTCTTCGGTTAAAAAGATATCCCACTGCAAAAATTTCAAAACCCAAAAAAATCAAGCCGACTAGAGGAATGAAGCCCACAAAAATTCCTAACCAAGGAGCAAAGAAACCGAATAAAAAATCTTTCCATTTTTCGGAAGAAGTAGCATAATTTTTCTTTGATTTGAAATCCCAAAAATTATTTTTTAGACTTGAGTTATTATTAGCATTTTGCCAGTTTCCGCCATAAACAAAATTAACACTTTGTTCGATATCTTTTTTCTCATAACCAAATTTTATTAATTCATTAATAAGAACTTCTTTGGAATATTTATCCTTATTGCTATTTAAATAATTAATTGCATTTTCACTCATTTCGATGTAATTTCAATATCTTTTTTAATTTTTACTAATTATTCTCCCTCCCTGCCCGATTTGATCAAGCCGAACTGACAGAAGTTTGGAAACGCCGTCCTCGCCCATCGTGACGCCGTAGAGAAGCGAGGCTTGGCGCATAGTTTCGCGATTGTGGGTAATGGTCACGAATTGGGTATTATTGGAAAGCTCGGTGAGAATTCGCCCAAAACGGCGAGAATTAGCTTCATCCAAGGCTGCTTCCACTTCGTCTAAAATCGCAAATGGAGGTGGGTTATGAGAAATGATGGCAAATAAAAGTGCCAACGAAGTCAAAGATCTTTCGCCTCCAGAAAGCATCGAAAGATTGGCAATCTTTTTTCCTGGTGGACAAGCGATAATATCAATTCCGATTTCTTCCCGTTCTTCCTCTTTATTTTCTTCTTCTAATTCCTCACTATTTTCAATATTATTCTCTCCTTCCTCTTCTGCAATTTCTTCTTTCTTCTTTCTTCTTATTTCTTTCTTCTTGATCAAATTAGCATTTCCTCCACCAAAAATTATGCGGAAATATTTGGTAAATTCTTTGTTAATTTCTTCATAGGCGCCCGCGAATTTTTCTTCAATTTTCTGCTCCATTTCCTTGATCACTTCCCGAAGAGACAAAATAGCTTTTTCCAAATCTTCAGATTCTTTTGTCAAAAATTCAAAGCGTTTTTGAGTTTCGTTATATTCCTCCATTACCATCGGATCAATTCCCCCAATTTGTTCCATTTTCACTTTCAATTTCATAATCTCACTGCCTAATTTTCCCGGATCAATCTCATCTAAAACTGGTTCCAAAATTTCCACTTCTTTTTTGAGTTCCATCTTTATTTGATTTTTCAAATCTTCTTCCCGCACTTCTACTTTAGCCAAAGCAATTTTGGATTCATTAAATTTATTCTTAAGCTTATTCAATTCATCCTGTTTTGATCGAAGATTTCTTTCAATTTCAAAAAATTTCTGACGCTTTTGGCGATCTGATGCGATTTCTTGTTGAATTTCTAGATCTATCGATCGCAATTCCTCTGCGGATTTTTTTATTGTTTCTCTAATTTTTATAATTTTTTCTTGAAATTCAATTAGCACCACAGAATCCTCTACGCCTTTTTGTTTTATTTCCCCGCCTGCAACGCTTTGCGTAGCAATGCGGGCAGGTGTGTTTTTTTGTGTCTTTTTCCCTTTTTCAATTTCCATTTTTAAATCATACAGTCTTTGACTCACCCCTCTGGCAAATTCTTTGATATCCTGCAAATCCTCCACTTTCTCGGCATTTTCAATTTTTTCAATCAACTTTTCCTGCTCTTTTTTTATCTCTTCTAATTTTTCCTTGATATAAAAATTATTTATCGCGTCGTTTTTGGGCAAACTTATTTCCGCCTCTTTTATCATTTGAACATTTTGCTGTTTTTCTTTTTCAATTTCAATCCGCCCTTCCGTTATGATAAGCTCTTTTTCCAGCTGATTCAAGCTGTCCCTTTGCTCTTTCTGTTTCTTTTCCAATTCAGCCTGCCTAGTATTTTTTTCTTCTTCTTTTGATTCCTTGTTTATTTCGTCCGTCAATTTGTCTGCCTCTCTTTGGACATTTAATAAAATTCTTCCTGCTTCCTCCTTGGCTTCGTTTAGCCTATTTCTCTCATCTTGAAAACTGTGCCAAAGATAGGAAAAAAGTTTTGTTTGTTTTTCTAAAAGTTCTTTTGACACTTCCTCGCTCTCGGCCGCTTTATCCGCTTGCCTTTTGAGCATTTTTAGATGCGGTTTTATCTCTTCTATTAGACTTTTTACTTTCTCCAAATTTACTCGAGTTGATTCCAATTTTCGAATTGATCTTTCTTTTTTAATTTGATAAACTTTCACGCCAGCTGCATCTTCAATCACTGTGCGCCGTTCAATCGGAGTGGCATTCAAAACTGCATCGGCCATTCCTTGATTGACTACCGCATAACTTTCTTTGCCCACTCCCGAAGAAGCTAAAATATCCCCAATGTCTTGCAAGCGCACTCTGGAACCATTGATCAAAAATTCACTTTCTCCGGAACGAAAAATTTTTCTGGTAACTGTTACTTCTTCAAATTCCAAGGGAATTTTTTTGTCGCTGTTGTCAAGATAGAGTGTCACAAAAGCGCTTCCCAATCGAGCTTTTTTTCCGCTCCCTGCGAAAATAATGTCTTCCGATTTTTTTCCGCGCAAATTTTTCATTGATTGCTCCCCCATCACCCAGCGCATAGCATCTGCGATATTGGATTTACCAGAACCATTTGGACCAACAATCGCCGTGATGCCTAAATTTTTTCCACTTTTGCAGTCAATTAAAAAATCCAGCGTAGTTTTCACTGCAAAAGATTTAAAACCTGAAATTTCGAGTTTCTTTAAATACATGTGTCTATATTATACTTCATTTTCATTAAAAATAAAACCCCAGCAAGGGTCTCAAAAAAAAATCAAACTTTCAAAAAACTAAACTGCACTTATATTTACTCCTAATTTGCTACTAATTATTTTTTTCATTTGACTTCCTTCTTCCTTTACAATTT
Organism: Candidatus Moranbacteria bacterium CG23_combo_of_CG06-09_8_20_14_all_35_22; assembly: GCA_002772115.1. Classification (GTDB taxonomy): domain Bacteria; phylum Patescibacteriota; class Minisyncoccia; order Moranbacterales; family UBA2206; genus UBA2206. The sequence goes on along the minus strand of PCRW01000067.1, from coordinate 12,496 downwards.
CAAACTCTTGCTTGAAGTCTTCCTGATTTTTCACAAGGCCATCGAGTGTATTTTTAATATCGCCGACATCTTCTTTTACTTCTTGAATTTTTTCTTTTAACTCGTCTCGAACAGCATAAATTTCATTTCTAAGAATTTTTTCAGTATCTTTTATTTCCTTATTTAAATTTTCAATCTGTTTATCTACAGCGCCAAAACGATTATCCATTGCGCTAAGTATAATTTGTGTTTGTTCGCCAAGATCAGCCTTGGTTATATATTCAATTTTTTTATTTTCCTCATCCATAGTTTAATTTTAAAATAAATTCCTCTTGGCGTCAATACGCCTACCAACCTTTTTCTTCAAGGCCTTTTTCGGCCGCATTTCTTTGGGCTTCTTGCTTGGATTGCCCTTCGCCTTTGGCAATCATTTCGTCAGCTAGATACACTCCGACTATAAATTTTTTGTCGTGATCGGGGCCGGATTCGGAAATTACGCGATAAGACGGAGTGACCCCAGTCTTATCTTGCGCTTCTTCTTGAAAGCGAGATTTTGGATCCATATATAATTTATTTTCAATAATATTAGTAAGTTCACAAACTACATTTTTTTCGATAAAGTCTTGGCATTTTTTATAACCATCTTTTTTTTGATCCAAATAAATCGCTCCAATTATCGCTTCAAAAGCATTAGCTAAAAGATATTGACGCGCCCGTCCAGTATCTTTCGCTTCCCCTCGGCTCATCATAAGATATTCTTCCACTTCCATTTTTTTGGCAATTTTGGAAAGCATTTCACCATTAACCAAAGACGCCCGCCAATTGGTGAGCTCCCCTTCCGGATTGGGATAATTTTTGTAGAGATATTCCGTTACAACAAGTTCGAGTACCGCATCACCTAAAAATTCCAATCGCTCATTGTGTTCAAGTTTATAAGCACGATGTTCATTGAGATACGACCGATGCGTCATCGCTTGGCTCAAAATTT
>PCRW01000067.1:0-11510 GCA_002772115.1 Candidatus Moranbacteria bacterium CG23_combo_of_CG06-09_8_20_14_all_35_22 | reverse complement strand
ATTAAAAATTAAAAATTAAAAATTATTTTTCTTCTTTCTTATTTTTCGACACATCATTTTTAAGTGGTTCTCCCAATTCTCGATAAATCGTTCCTAAAACTCCGTTGATAAATCGGCCAGAAGATTCTCCGCCAAAAGACTTGGCCAGTTCAATCGATTCATTAATCGCTACTTTGGGTGGCACTTCTTCATAATTGCCAAAAAGAAGCTCGTAAATTCCAAGACGCAAAATATTTCGATCCACAATAGTCACTTGATCTAACGGCCATTCTGGAGCGCATTTTTCAATCAGCGGATCAATTTTATCAACATTTTCAATTATATTCTTCACTAATGCTTGCACAAAACCAATATCGTCCATTCCTGGTCCGAATTCTTTAGTGTTTTTTTCAATAATTTCCTCTACGCCAGAATTTTTTTTCCCATTAAAATCCCATTCATAAAGGCATTGCATTGCGATTGAACGAGATAAGTGTCTATTGGCCATGTTTATTTTTTCTTTTTGTTAACTTTTTTCATTGTGTCCACAACTTCTTTGCCTTTATAAAATCCGCATTTTGGACAAACTATATGCGCTTTTATCTTAGCTTTGCAATTGGAGCAAACAATCAAATTTTTTGATTTGAGTTGAAATTGAACTCTGGCTCGGTCCCTTCGGGCTTTTGTGTGGCGTTGTCTTGCTACTGGCATATGATTTTATTTAATAAATAATTATTATACACAATTTATTCGTATCGCTACTACTTATAACTTATCATTTAATTAGCCATTTGGCAAGAAAGCTTATTTTCACAAATATATTCGATATCTCCTTTTTCATCCGTTCGCAAAATATTTATTTTTCTCGCCTTGAGACGTTCTAGAAGTTCCCCTGCCGGATGGCCGTAACGATTATTTTTACCCACAGAAATAATCGCGTCAGCTGGAATGATTTTATCCAAAAATTCTTCGCTAGTAGCATTTTTTGATCCGTGATGAGAAACCTTCAGCACTTGCGTTTTCAAATCAAGATTTTTATTGATGAAATCGTTCTCTTTTTCAATTGGCAAATCACCCATAAAAAGAAAGGAACTTTCGCTATAAACTAATTTTGCTACGAGACTATCTGTATTGGTATTTTTCGGTCCGCCAGCTGGCGGATTCTCTAAAACAGCATTAGGATACAAAATTTCTAAATCAGCATCCTTGATTTTAATATTTATTCCCGCCTTACCTTTCAATCTTTTGATGTTTTTATTTTTAATTATTTCTAAATAATTTTTATAAACTTGCGAATCACTCTGGACGCTATTATCAATCACTTTTCCAATTTCATAATTTTTCATCACATCAATAAGTCCGCCAATATGATCTTGGTCCGGATGAGTGGCAATCACAATTTCAATTTTTCTATCCCAAAAAGGAATGTGTCTTCCTAGTTTTTCCAGCTCAATTTTTCCGCTTGGCCCACCGTCAATCAAAATTTGGTTTTGACCTTGCGAAAGCATAATCGCATCGCCCTGCCCAACATCAAAAAAAACTATTTTTAGTTTTCGACTTTGGGAATTGTAAATAATACCAGCTAAAATAAGACTAATAGCCAACAGAAATAATAATATAAAATATGAATATTTTTTAGAAAACATAATTAGAATTTTGTAATTTTTAATTTTATAATTTTATAAATAAATCTTAATTTTAAAATTTTTAAAAATTTAAGCATTAGATATTATTTAAAAATTAAAAATTGGAAATTAAAAATTTTCAGAATAATACTCTTAGACTATTTCTTTTCTTCTGGTTTTTATAAAATAAATTATCCCTACTAAAATTATATACCAAATAACTATTCCCCACCACGCGATTTTCATTTCAACCGAAGCATATTTCAAAGAAGCTAGATAATTTATCACTAGTGTTTCATATTTTAACGGTAAAAATGCCAGCCAAGAAAAAATAAGCGCAATCGGCTGAAATATAAAACCGAAAGCACCAGCTATAAAACCAAACAGCATTGTGAATGGAATAATTGGCAAAATTAAAACATTGGCTAAGAGCGAGATTAGGGAAAGTGTTTCAAAATTGAACATAATAATCGGCAAAACAAAAATCTGGGCCGAAAGTGAAAGAAAAAGAATTTCTGCAACTGTAGAGACGAGGCAATGCTTCATCTCTACCAGATGCAAAAAATAATTTTCAAAAATTGGATATAAATATATGATTCCGATGGTTGCCAAAAAAGAAAGTTGAAAACCAATATCCCATCTAAAAAGCAAAGGATTGATCAAAAGCATCGCGCAGGCAGAAAATAAAATAGCATTTTGGGAATTGGCTAATCGACCATTTTTCATCGCCCAAATCAAAAGCACGCCCATTATCCCAGCGCGCACAGCCGAAGAACTTAGCCCCGTAAGAATAACAAAAATAATTATGCCCGTAACTGCAAAATAAAAAGCCTGCCGACGCCACAATCCCAAAAATATTCCAACCAGCATCAAATATTCCGCAATGATTGTCACATTGTATCCTGATACTGCCACGATATGTGTCATCCCCGTACGGGAAAAATTATCCTTGACACTTTTTGACAATTGATCACTTCCACCCAAAAACAGACCCGAGAGAAGCCCCGACTCTGGTGCGGGAATCAATTGATTTATATTTTCGTTAAATTTATTTTTTATCTTAAGTAATATAGCATAAATTTCATTCCCACTATTTTTATTCAATTTTTCTATTTTTGGACTTTTACATTCATAAAAAATTCCGTCTTTTGCCAAATACATTCGATAGTCAAACTTTTCATCAAAGTTTTTTGGAATTTCTAACTGGCAATTAACTTTTAAATTTTCTCCGTATTCATATTTTTCATAAATATTTGTGTTTAATAAAAATTTTTCTTTTCTATTTTCAAGAGGTGCAAGAATTATTTTTTGCATTTTTTCCTTAATTTCTGGTTCTTTGGCAATCATCACAACTCCCAAGAAATTGTTTCCATCTTGGTCTAAATTTTTAATTTTTTCGAGCTTTCCCGAAACTAAAAAAATTCCCAAAATAAAAAAAGTTAGAGCGAATCTAATAACAGAAAATTTATTTTTATAGAAAATAAAAATTATTATTAGTGCTAGTATAAGAAAAAGCAATATTACAGAGATATCAATTATTTTTGGATAATAAAAAGAAGCCGTCATTATACCTCCGATAAAAGACAAAGAGAGAATGAAAAAGATTTTTGATTTTTCCATTTCAAAAAAAATGGAAGTTCAACTTCCACTATGGAAGTTGAGCTTCCATAACTTCCACCAGTTTTTTTGGCGCGGATTTGCCACCAATAATTGAAATTAAACTTTTAGAAATCTTAAAATATTCCGCTAAAATTTCAATTAGCATTTTGTTAGCTTGCCCGTCAATTGGTGGGGCGGTGAGTTTTACTTTGTATTCCCCTTCGGAAATTTTCTCGACTTTATTTTGGCTTGACCGTGGAATGACTTTGACATAAATTCTCATAAAAATTAGTTTTGATGTTACTACCGTATACTAGAATACGGTAGTGCTTTATATTTTTCCTAACATTGAATGTTAGGAAAGTGCTTCATCTTATCTCAACTTTTCCAAAATGTTTTTCGATTGATTTTTTTATTTTTTCCAAATCTAATTTTTTATTTTTGGTTTTGTTTTTTAATTTAGGATCCAGTATTTTTGTTTCCTCGTATTTTTGGAGCCAATATTTTGGCACACCCGAAATCCATTTAGCAATTTCCAAAAAATCTTTCGGGATGTGAATCCCCGGAACAACTGTGGTACGAAATTCATAAGGAATCTGGCTATGCATAATTAAATCAACGGATAATTTTATTCTATCTAATATGGAACGCGAATTCGCGTTCCCTACGGCAATTCCGGCAGTTTTCAGATATTTTTTCGGCTGATTTTTGATATCCATTGCGATATAATCCACTAATTTTAGATCGATAATTTTTTTGAGTACATCCGGTCGACTGCCGTTAGTGTCAAGCTTTACCAAAAAGCCCAGCTTTTTTATTTTTTTTATAAATTCAATAATATCCGGCTGAATAGTTGGTTCGCCTCCTGTGATACAAACTCCTTGAAGTTTCCCTTTCCGTTTTTTCAAAAATTCAAAAAACTCTTTCTCCATTTTTCCTTTGTGTAAAGACGCAAAATTTTGCGTCTCTACTAATTCTGGATTATGACAAAAGGGACAACGAAAAGAACAACCGACTGTAAAAACAGTGGTAGCTAATTTACTGGGATAATCAATCAGCGTCAATTTTTGAAAACCACCTATAACCATGAAGCATGAAACATAAAACATGAAACATAGAACATTTTCACGCTGTACATTATATAAATATTAGAGAGCCTGAATGTTTCGTATTTCGATAATTTCGTAGTTCGTAAATTTAATTATTTTTTTACTACTACAAACTCTTTGCGATCTTTATACTCCTCGCTTTTTCCGGCGTTCCATTGTTCGACTGGTCGGATATAACCCACAATGCGCGAATAGACTTCACATTTTTGTTCAATCACACATTTTGGACAAGTTTTGTGCTCCCCTTCCAAATAACCGTGATTGGGACAAACACTAAAAGTCGGCGAAAGAGTGAAGTACGGCAAATGATATTTGCTGGCAATTGTTTTGACTAAATTTTTAGTGGTTTCGATATCATAAATTCTTTCCCCTAAAAATCCATGGAGTACCGTTCCGCCGGTATATTTTGTTTGCAAACTATCTTGCAAATCCAGCGCTTCAAAAATATCATCCGTAAAACCAACTGGCAATTGCGAAGAATTAGTATAATACGGCTGGGCCCCTTTTTCTACCGCCCCGTTGTTAGCAAAAATCATTTTTGGAAACCTTTTTTTATCTTTGAGTGCCAAGCGATAGCTGGTTCCTTCCGCAGGAGTGGCTTCCAAATTATACAAGTTGCCAGTCTCTTCTTGAAATTTCAGCATTTTTTCTCGCATATGCGTCAAAATTTCCTCGGCAAATTTCAAACCTTTTTTGCTGGATGTTTTTTCGCCGATAAAATTCACCAGCGATTCATTCATTCCAACTAGCCCAATGGTGGAAAAATGATTACCCCAATACGATCCGCGCCGTTTGAAAACATTTTCCAAATAAAATTTAGAGTATGGATAAAGTCCCTTCAAGGTGAAATTCTCCACAATATTTCTTTTGGTTTCCAAACTTTCTTTAGCTAGATCCATCAAGGCATCTAACCTTTTGAAATAATCTTTTTTATCTTTAGCTAAATAGCCTACTCTGGGCATATTGATCGTCACCACGCCAACTGAACCAGTTAGAGGAGCTGCGCCAAAAAGTCCGCCCATTCTTTTGTGCAGTTCGCGATTATCCAAACGCAATCGACAACACATACTGCGAGCATCTTCCGGATTCATATCCGAATTGACGAAATTAGCAAAATATGGAATACCATATTTAGCGGTCATTTCCCAAATTGGATCAAATCGCTTATCATTCCAGTCGAAATTTTTGTCAATGTTATAAGTAGGAATCGGAAAAGTAAAAATTCTTCCGCTCGCATCGCCTTCCGTCATCACTTCGGCAAAAGTCCGGTTGATCAAATTCATTTCTTCTTGAAATTCATCATATTTTTCTTTTTGTGGCACACCACCGATGATCACATTTTGATCTTTATAGGTTGAATGGCAAGTCATATCCATTGTGAGATTAGTAAAAGGTGTTTGAAATCCGACGCGAGTTGGCACATTGAGATTAAAAATAAATTCTTGCATCGCCTGCTTCACTGCAGAATAATCCAATTTGTCATACCGAATAAACGGCGCCATCAAAGTGTCAAAATTGGAAAAAGCTTGCGCTCCCGCGGTTTCCCCTTGGGTAGTATAGAAAAAATTAACAATTTGTCCTAAAGCTGCTTTGAAATGTTTCGGTGGTTTGCAAGAAATTTTTCCGGACACTCCCGTAAAACCCTTGGTCAAAAGATCTTGCAAATCCCAACCACAACAATAGGCGGCGATTTTGTCTAAATCATGAATATGAAAATCACCTTCTTCGTGAGCGCGCTTGATTGACTTTGGATAAACTCGATCCAGCCAATATTTGCTGGAAACAATAGAAGAAACATAATTATTGAGACCTTGAAGAGAATAAGCCATATTGGCATTTTCTTTCACTTGCCAGTCAATTTCTTTGATGTAGCTTTCAATCAAATCCACCGCTTCAGAAAGCGAACTTTCCGTGTCGCGAAGTTTGCTTCTTTTATCGCGATAAATTATGTAAGCTTTAGCAGTTTCATCAAAATCCAAAATCATCAAAACTTTTTCCACCAAATCCTGAATTTCTTCAATTTGCGGAATTTGTCCTGGTTTAGCATTTCGCTCCAACATTTGGACAACTTTCTGTGAAACTTGTTCGGCTTCTTTTTTGCCAGCTTCTCGAGTTTCGCAAAAAGCTTTATACACCGCTTCTGTTATTTTTTTCCGATTAAACAGCACCACTTCCCCACTCCTTTTGACGACTTTTCGGATTTTGTTTTCTGCTTTCTTTTTTTCGACCTTTTCCCCTTTTTTGATTTTTGTTTTACCTCCCATAGGATTTAAGTTAATGAATTAAAAATATTTAAATTACATTTACGAACTACGAAATTAGCGAAATACGAAATAGTTGTAAATATATTTTCGTATTTAATTTTAATTTTCGTGCTTTCGCCCGCCTCGACTCGCGGAGACTGCTTGTCGACGCGAGGCGGGTATTTCGTAAAACTTATTTATCAAAACTATCCAATTCTTTTTTGAAACTTTCCACCGATCCAAATGATTTGTAAACACTAGCAAATCTCACATAAGCTACTTCGTCTAATTCTCGAAGTTTTTTGAGCACTATTTTTCCAATTTCCCTCGTGGTAATTTCCGGTTTTTCATTGGAGCTTATTTCATATTCGATATCTCCCAAGAGTTTGGCAATTTTTTCTTCCGACACCGGCCTTTTAGTGAGCGCTCGACGAATTCCCGCTTCAATTTTATTTTTATCATAATCCACTTTGGAGCCATCCTTTTTCACCACCGCCAAGCGCAAAAGTTCCACTTCTTCATAAGTGCTAAAACGCGCCGAGCATTTCAAGCATTCTCTTCTTCTGCGCGTTATCTTCCCGTCATTGGTGTCGCGCGAATCAACGACCTTAGTATCATTATGATTGCAAAATGGACACAGCATGGTATGCGAATAGCACGCTACCTGCCCGAAATGCTACTGTGGCAAGGCTTGCTATTTTTTTTAAAAAAATTAAATTATAAATTAATTAATAAAAACTTAATTAGAATTTCGTAGCAGACAGACGAATGTGCGTCACGCGAATCTTGCCATTCAAGCCACTTATTAAATTTTTATACTATATGTTGTATATAACACTATCATTATACCACAAGTGAAAAATCTGCCAAGGACTAAAAAACAGCCGATTTTTTGGCTGTTTTTTGTGGGCTGTGGATAACTTTTATTTAAATCATTCCACTATAACTTTGCGCAATTTTTTGCTAAACGTCATATAGGCAATGCTTATTTCCTGATTTTTACCAATACTTTTAAATTCATAACCCGCTAGCACATCTTCCGTATTATCACTATTCTTTTTAATGAAAGGAACCGCTTGCTTTTCTGGAATCTTAAGCTCCAATTCTTTTCCATCCAATTCAATGAACCTGACTATTTTTTCATCAAAATAAACTATCCTTCCTGTAATAATCAACTCTATATCTTCAGTTGCTATTTTTTTTCTCAATTCTGTTTGAATTTTTTCTTGATTCGCCTTTTGAACATCTCCTTGATTTTCTTTTTTTCTATTGAAAAAAAACATTGCCAAAGAAAAAATTATTACGGCAATTATTATAACTGCCAAACTAATTATTATTTTTTTATCTTTCATTTGTTTTATTTTATTTGAATTATATTTTTTGAAATTTATTCCTTAACTACAACCAGCATTACTTCATTAGTTTTAACATTGTATTGTATTTCTACTGGTTGATTTTGTGGGATATCAAATAATCCGATTTGTTTCAAAAATATTTCGCCATTTTCCTGCTTGATTGGTTTTATAAAAGAAACATTTTTTTTAGGAATATTCAGTTTTATCTTTTTTCCATTTTCCAGAGCTACTTCAATAAATTTAATATCGATTGAACTTATTGTACCCGTAATCCTTTGGTAGGTCATTTCAAATTTTTCCTTGGCAAATTTATCAACCTTGTTTGATTTTTGTGGTGGCGTCACAAAGACCGGCTTATTTTTTTTAAGAATAATTACAACGGTGAGAATAATCGCCAGTACAACCAGTACTACTGTGCTAATTATGATAATTTTCTTTTTTTTATCGTTCATTTTTTTGTTTTTAATTTAAAATTTTAAAATTTATTGCTTAATCAGTGCTATTTTTTTGAGCATAGCATTTTTGCGATTGAATCCCATCAGCGGATTTGCAAATCCAACTGACCGACTTTCCCATTTTTGGAAATTCAGGCGTCTTAAAAGGTTCGCCATTAACACAGAATTTTCCTCGAAAACTGTCAGCGTATGAGCCATATGTTGCTTCAGACTGAGTTGGATCAAAAGAACCGGCTATACCGCAAAGATTGCTAATTTCTTTGTTTACATATAAGTAACTGGCACAATTTGACCAATTGCCGTTATTATCCTTAGTTCTAAAGAAAATTTCAGAACCGGAAACAATTCCATCTAAACTTTGTTCGAGAGTAATTGGATCCCCATTAAAATCACTTGTAGTTAAGATATTGCCAGAACCTCCTTCGCAAGGATTATAATCATACCATTGAGCTAACGCAATATGCTCTCCATTAGTGCAGATTCCAGACATATATCCAACTCCAGAAACAATATTGTCTGTTTCTACCTTATCTGTTTCAATGTCAGCCATTGGAAGTTTATCAGAATCATCATCTCCATTATTACCCGCATTATCATCTTTACCAATAATTAAAGTATCGCTACAAGTACTGCTTAATTCAGTAACTGAATCTGTAGCGGTAAAGGTGCAAGTTTCATCTGCCGGATCTGTGCCAACTGCAAGATTATAATTAACCCAAATTGCTGTTCCGGTGTTATTTGGCAATGCAGAATCGCTTCTTCCTATTCCATTGTAAGTGCAAGTGCAAGGAAGAGTTTCTCCGCAACTGCAATCATAATTTGTGCAATCAAATTTCATTTCATCAGCATTAGTATTCCAACGGAGAGTAGTAATGTTTCCGCCTAGAGCAATTGAATCAGCATCATACTTGGCACTGCAAGTTGGTTTGACGGCGCCAATACAACCTACTATATAAGTTCGTTGAGAATAACAAGTGATTGTAGTTGTACCATGCGCGTTAGGATTATAACATGCCAAAAACCAAGTGCCAGGAAGGCAAACTTCTTCCTGACATTGTTTAACAGTAGAACCACTAGGACAATTACATCCTCCTTCACTAACAGAATAATATTCATAATCCCCAGTGTAGGTTTTAGTACTTATACAAGAATCTACCCCATTGCGCCAACCGCTATCAGTTTCACAACCCTCACAATTGCTAGAGTTATAAACTCCCCAACTCTCATATTGCATCATTCCTGATGGGCATCCATCATCTTCAGATTCAGCATAATCAATTTTACAAACAGTACAACCTCCCGCATCTGCAACTGTTCCGCCAAGAGCTTGACAATCTTCTTCTGTCTTATCCCCTCCGCAAGTCAAAAGAGTTCCATTGGGAGTAGGAGTAAGAGTAGGAGTTGGAGTAGTTCCACTAGAACAGCTGATTAGTTCGGGAGACAATAATATATGTACAAAATCGCCATTTTCCTTTTGCGCTTCTACGGCATAATCATAAACCGTGCCTTCTTCTCCTGCTACCGACATTTGATAAGTTGTGCCAGTTGTATATTGATCCTCGGTAATTACAGTATAACCTGCATCATTAGCCTTTTTTTCATAAATCATCACCCGATATTTATCTGCGCCAGGAACAGCCGGCCAACTAGCTGAAATCGTATTATTATTGCAAGTCACAATCAAATCATTATCATCAGGATAATCATCAGGATTGACAACAGTATTATTGGAACAGTCAACTATTAGAGTCGTGTCTTCACCCACAGCTCCGCTACTGTCAATCGCTTTTACAACATAATAATAGCTTGCATTCGAATCATCGCCTAGTGTTTTTCCATAATTTGTATTGCTTATGTCTTCATTAGCCTCTTGAGGATAACAAATACCTTGGTCGGTTTTTTTAATTATCACATTATATTCATTTGCGCCGGAAACAGCTGACCAATTACCAGAAATATAGCCACCAACACAAGAGCCAGTGAGATTAGTCGGAGCAGGCAAATCGCCATCATCATGATATGGTATTTCATTACCAGAACCAGAATTAGAATCATAATCACCTATAATTAAGGTATCTCTACAAACATTGGATGAACCGTCTGAATTTGTAGCGATAAAAGTGCAAGTTTCATCCGCGCCATCTCCCCCAGTCCAAGTAGCTGTTCCGGAACCAATTATTCCATGGCCATCCGTTGTTTCTTTAATTTCTTTGCTCCTTCCGTTTATATCATATGTGCAAGTGCTACCACTACAAGCATAATTCGTGCAATTATAACTCATCGTATCAGCATTAGTACTCCAGTGAAGAGTAGCTGTTCCTCCTAAATTAATTGAATCAACATTATAGTGGGCATCGCAAGTTGGATTAAGCATCCCGCCAGTGCCAGAGCCAGAGCCTCCTATATTTACTTCAACAAAGTCAGTATTAGTTGAAATAATGCCAGCGGAATTCTTAACTTGCAAAGCTGTTCCATTCCAACTGCCAGCTGACTCGTTAAATGTCCGAGTATATATATTGGAAGAAGAAAAATCTCTAAGAAGCGGGCTCCCGCATCCGCATCTAGTTCCATTGCACCATTTATATTCTCCACCTGCTCCAGCTCCTGATCCAACAAATGTAACTGTTTCACCAACAGCCACATTCGCACCATCTTGCGGACTGATAATTATTGCTACAGGATTAGTTGCGGTATTTGGATTTTCTTCAACTGTTACACTTACTGAAGAAGAAGTGCCGATGCCTCCTAAAGAATTTTCACATTTAAAAGTAAAGTTATACTGTCCTGCCAAGCTTGGTGTAATTCTCATAACATAAGCACCGCTATAATTCTGATACATTGCTGGCAATGTTGCGCTTTCCATACCGGAAACAATTATGTTGCAAACACAGTCATCACTTACCGAACAACCCGATGTTATGTTATATTTTAGCGTAATTTCTTGAGCGACCATAACGGAAGCATTACTACCTAAACTTAAACTTATGACAGGAGTAGTGGTTGGAGTAGGTTCTGGGGAAGTAGTAGAAGAAGAATTAACTTTTAGAGTAGCTGTACAACTTGCCTCTTTATCATCTGAGTTTTTAGCCTTAAATGTGCATACTTCATTTTTAACACTCTCTGATGTATTAATCCAAGTAGCTGT
>PCRW01000042.1 GCA_002772115.1 Candidatus Moranbacteria bacterium CG23_combo_of_CG06-09_8_20_14_all_35_22 | reverse complement strand
CCTTTGATTGAGGGAAATTTTTGGCAAGGAAATTCAGGGTCCGAGTTTAATTTCGAAAAAATTTTAATTTTTCAGTGACCTAAACTTATAGAATAATTATAGTATACTTTTTGATATTTGACAAACTATGCTTTTTCTGCTAATATCCATTGTTAAATTAATTTTAAATAAAGTACTAAATTTATGGAGATTCAAAATATGTTTCAATTAGCCAAAAAACAGCTAAAAACCGCTATTTTAGCCGGATTATTCCTTGGTGCGGTTTCTTTTTTAGTCCTGATTGTGAGCCAAAAGAGTTTTCGCTCAAGCACAGATATGCTAATTGTGCAAAACCAAGAAGGCACAGCGGATTATTATGCAATGAGTCGCAGTGTTGACTATCTGTCCAATATTTTGTCGCAAACAATTTATAGCGAGAAATTTTTGGATGAAACAATTGCGACAGGAAAAATTTCCGCTGGTTTATTTTCCGGCGATCAAGCTCAAAAACTGAAAACTTGGCAAAAGATAATCAGTATTAAAAAGAATTCTACGGCTGGCATTTTGAGTTTGGAAGTTTTTGGCGACACTGCCAAGCAAACAAAAGATATTTCTGATGGAGCGCTGGATGTTTTGATCAATAAGAATTCAATGTTCTTAGGCGCCAATCAAAATTTGAAAATTCAAATTCTTTCCGGCCCAATCGTAGAAAAAAACCCATCTGTTTTTCAGATCGCTATTACTGGCTTAGGCGGAATAATTGTTGGAATATTGCTAACTTTTTTAATTGTATTTTATCGAGAAGAATTTTTCAGAAAGGAAAAAATGGAAGAAATAGTGATAAGGGGTTCTTTGAGCGAAGAATCTAAAATAGAAAATTATGATTATTTATCTGAAAATAGTGACTATTGGAAAGAGCGCATAGATAAAGAATTACTATAATCTTTTTATATCTAGGAAATAAAAATTAAAATTTATTTTCTAATATAAGAATGTTACGGATAGTTATTTTAAAAAACATTAAGAATAAGAAACTCAAAGGAGAGGCGTGATGACAAAAAAAATGTTTTATGTTATGTTCGTATTGGCAATTGTTGCCCCAAGTTTTTGTTGGGGAAAAGATTGGAAACCGGGATCGGTCCAAACGAAAGCCGATCCAATAATTTCGATTGAATTTCTGTCGGCCTTTCAAGGTCTGACGGAAGTGCAAAAAAACGCCCTTCGAGAGAAAATTTCCCAAGGAAAATATGTGGAAGTTATCATCCCGAATGGGTGGGTTATCGATGAGATGACCTATTCCAGTAAAAACAATCAAACAAAGGTTGCAAAAAACCTCATGGCTGATTTATCTGGAACAGGGATTCTTAAGGCTCGTTTATATAGAGTCGATGAGGTACCAGTTCAATTTGTCCATATTTTTGTTTGTAACAACATTGCAGTTGGAGACATTAAGTCGCTGATTCCAACAACTACACCAAAACCTGCAACTCTAACCAAAATAGTAAAACCAATTCCAATTTCCATTCCAGTACCAGTAGTAGCAGAAGAGACAGTTTCTCAAAAAGCTGAACCCGAGAATGTTTTCGAAAAAGATTCTTGGGATTGGTATATTGGTGCCGGAAATTATCGCTCTGCAAAGGAAGGGAGTGATAATAATGGTTATTATGGTTGGACGAAATTCCGCTATCGGCCATTGTGGTTTGAATCAGAAAATTGTCTTGTTGGCATCGGTCCATTTGCTTTTTTGGCTGGCGGAGAAGGTGTAGCCGACAAAGACTACGACTATGGTTGGAAAGAGGGTGTCATTGGCTTGACCGAAAAAATTCTGGCCCCACATAAAGATTTCGATGTCGATCTTGGCATCGGAAAATTATGGAATCGTGGAAAGTGGCAAGATGTAGTTGTCAACAAACAAGTTGACAAAATATTTCTTGTCGCAACTCACGCCAATTTTTACGGCCGGCGGGATCTTGATAAGGATTGGTTTGCTAAAACCGAAGCCAATCTGGAGTTTCGCATTCCCTTTGACACAGATATTAAAAGGGGAGACGAGGCGGACAACCAAGTCATTGAGGTTTGTCTGACCCAATGGCTGTACGATTTTCATCTCGGTAGCTCCACAATTATCGCTCTCGGATTTAATTTTGGCGGGGGGTATGAATGGGGGAACGACGATGAAGCGTTCATCAAAATCGGTCCTGCCTTGGAAATTTCCAGCCATAACGAAACCATCGTTGGAATATCGGTAATGAATTATAAATTCCAAGGAGACGGTCAGTGGGCTCCTATAGCCGTCTACATCAGCATCGACGGTATATGGCGAGCATATTTCTAAACTTAACGTTTTGCCGTGCAGAGTCTTTCATCGAAAAGATTCTGCACGGATTCAAAAATTTATATTAGAAAGAAAATATTTTTAGATATAAACTATTTTATCTGTAAATATGTTCTTTTTAAAATAATCGGATTGGCTTAGATAGCGATCTGTCAATATATAAAACAACTGCCGAATTTCTCGGCTAAACTGAAAATAACTTTTTGGGAGGCAGAAATATGAAAAAAGTATTATTTTTGATGGTAAGTTTTATTTTTTTGGCAATTGGGATTGCGATGGCCGGTGATCACAACCTGACCAGTGTCAAGAATGATGGCGACAATGTGATTGTTGCGATCGCCAATGTCAGGTTGACGCCGATTGGTGTTAATACCAAGGGCGATAATTTAACAACACCGGAAACACTGGAACTGTATTCTGGAATCATGGACGCTGATGGTGTTAAGTCACCATTTGCCATTGCCAAAGTGGTTGATGGCATGGTGACCTTCACAATCCCAAACAGTGCCAAAGTTGCCAAGTGCCCCGTAGTGGAACATGTCTGGGGTCTTTCGCCGGATAAAAATTTTGCTTTGGTTATTGATCCGGCCGACCCTTGGGCCTGCTACAAAATTAAGGACGGTGGCGTACCCGATCTGGGAACTTTGGCTATTGGGATTATTATGTATCCCGACCAGTCCACAGCGCCCCTCAAGCCTTATGGGAAGCTTCCCCAAGGTGAACATCCTGAACTCGCCGGTAACTAGCCTTGAGAAAGCTATAAACCGGCAAAAGTCCTCACTTTGCGCAATCCGCATCGTGAGGACTTTTTTTATTTTCTATAATCAACAAATGTTCCGCCAAGCATTGCCCAAAGAGTCCATTGGAGAACTGTATTTCGAAGGACATTATCTACTGAACTTAGAAGAAAAATAACCAAAGAAAAGCTGAATAAAATTAAATATAAATTCTTTTGCTCTAAATTTTTACTGAAAAAATATCCTTTAGCCAGATTGTATAAAAGTGCGACAATAATTGAAAGATAACTTAAAACTCCAATAATTCCGTTTTCAATAAGAAGTTTTAGATAATCATTATGTGGATCGGGCGAACCAGCTTTTTCTCTGCGCGCCTCCAGAATAATTTTATGAGCTGTTCCTGTGCCATGACCAATTAAAATTTTTTCCTTAGCGATAGAAAAGCCGTCTTTCCAAATATTTTTTCTCCATTCAATAGAACTATCTGGATTATATTGATATAGCGCATTTACGCGCATTCTAATTGGTTCAACTAAAACATAAATAGTCAAAAGTACAATAATCAAAGCGAAAAGCATTTTTCTATATTTTACAGCACCCACTATGAAAAATATAAAAATTAAAGCTAACCAAGCTCCTCGGGTAAAAGTCAAAATCAAAATAACTGTATAAAACACTGCCAAGGCCGAGTTTATAAATAGCCCCTTTTTTATTAATAATAAATAGCCTAAAATAGAAAGAATTAACACTAAATAATAAGCTAGAAGATTGGGATGGGCGAAGGTGCCGTAAATTCGATTAGTTATTCCTTCCATAGGAAGTGTCATGCCAGAATCATTTACGAATTGGTACAACGCAAAAAAGGAAGGAATGAGTCCGGAAAAAACTATAATTTCCAAAAGTTTTATAAAATCATCTTTCGTTTTTATAATTAGATATCCCAAAAGAAAAAAGGCATAGATACTTAGAAGTCTTGTCCATTCAGTAAGACTGGAAAACTTATCAATAGAAATAACAATAGAAACAAAAGTTATAGCCAAAAAAATCCACCAAAACCGTTTAGTTTTTAATTCTTGCAGATTAACTTTTGATTCAAAATAAACTAATATTGTAAGAACAATAGTGATGATGGCAAAAATAGCCGAAACATTAAAAGATAAATCACCGATAGATATGATGTTAAAGTTAGTTAAAACATCCAAAAGGGGACGGATAAGAAGTAAGAGAAAAAAGCCTAGCTGATTGTTTATTAGAAATATAGCGGTAATAAAAAAAACCAAGAGAATAAAAAAATAGGATAATATTTTTATTGGAAAAACTGCAAAAATAGCTAGAAAAAAAATAATAGCTAGAAAAATGAAGCTTATTTTGTAGAACAGATTATTTGTTGACAAAATCATTAATTTATGCTAGAATTTACAGTTATAAAATTATTTTAAATAATAGAAAATATCTATGAAAAAGTCAAATATAAAGGAAGTTATATTAGCCATTACTTATAAATGCAACTCCCGTTGTCAAATGTGCGGTATTTGGAAAAAAACCCAGCCAGAAGAAATTTCTTTGGATGTTGTGAAAAAAATACCGAGCAACTTGAAGAATATTAATATCACTGGCGGTGAACCTTTTTTGCATCAAGATATAGTTGAAATTGTAAAAATTTTAAATAGAAAATCTCCCAATGCTTCTATTATAATCTCTTCTAACGGATTTGCCAAAGAGCTTATTCTTTCTAAGATTAGAGAAATTATAAAAATCAAGTCAAATATTGGAGTAGCTATTTCTATTGATGGACTAGAGGAGATTCATGATCGAGTCAGGGGAGTACCAAGTGGATTTAAAAAAGCCATTAGTACTTTGGAAGAACTCAAAAAAATCGGAGTTAAGAAACTGCGAATATCTTTTACTTTGGGAGATTATAATATTGATCAACTTAGGCCAGTATATTTATTATCGCAAAAAATCGGAATTGAAATGAGTCTTACGCTGGTTCATTCCGGAACCCAATATTTCAATACTCAAAATTTTGTCAATAAAAAAGAAAAGATGATTGAAGTTCTTGATTGGTTGATTAAACAAGAATTATCTTCTTGGAATTTGAAAAGATGGCTTCGAGCTTATTATACTTATGGAATGAAAATTTTTATATTAACCAAGCAAAGAATTTTGCCTGATTATTCTGGAATGGAAGGGATTTTTATTAATCCAAATGGCAAAATTTTTTCTTCTGATATCTCTGAGCAAATACTAGGTGATTTAAAAAACTTCGATTTTACAAAAACAAACGAATTAAAAATAAAAAACGAAAAACCAAGTTGGATGATTTGCACGGCCAGAACTGCTATTAAAAAACACTGGATAAAAGCGGGATTTTGGATATTAAAGAATAAATTTTTATAATTATGAAAATCCTTTTAATTAACAATTTACATTTTAAAAAAGGCGGAGCGGAAAAAGCCTATTTTGACACGGCTAAAATTTTGGAATCTCATGGACATAGGGTAGCCTTTTTTTCTACCAAACATTCAAATAATGAAAAAACTGAATGGGAAAAGTATTTTGTAGAAAATGTTAATTATGAAAACAAAAATTTTTCTTTATGGCAGAAAATTAAAATAGCTCAAAAGATTATTTTTAATTTCGAAGCCAAGAAAAATTTGGAAAAACTAATCGCTGATTTTCAACCGGACATAGCTCATTTGCATAACACTTATCATCAGCTTTCTCCAGCAATAATTTATGCTTTGAAAAAATATAACATTCCAATAGTTATGACTTTGCATGATTATAAATTAATTTCGCCTAATTATAGCTTATTTTTAAATGGAAATATTTGGGAAAATAGATCATTGTTTAGTTGTATAAAAGACAAATGCGTTAAGAATTCTTATTCTAAAAGCTTGGTTAGTGTTTTAGAAAAAATAATCCATAATTTTTTGGGAAGTTATAATAAAATTGATATTTTCATATCTCCCAGCAAATTTTTGATTAAAAAATTCAAAGAATTTGGCTTTAAAAGAAATGCAGAATTTATTCCAAATCCAATGGAAAATATTAAGGAAAATATAAAGTTAGAAAATAATTCCGATAACAACACTCTGGTTTATTACGGTCGACTCTCAAAAGAGAAGGGTGTAGATGTAGCAATTAGAGCTATGAAATTTTTAGATAAATCAGAGAAACTTAAGATTATTGGTGAAGGACCACAGAAAAATAATCTGATCGCTTTAGTGAAAGAATTAGATCTAGAGTCACAAGTTGAATTTCTAGGGTTTAAATCAGGTGAAGATTTGCAAAAAATATTAATTGAAGCTAAAGCTATTATCGTTCCTTCTATTTGGTATGAAAATATGCCTTATTGCGTTTTAGAATCTTTGGCATTAGGAAAAATTGTTATTGCTTCCAAAATAGGAGGAGTACCCGATTTGATTTCAAATGAAGAAAATGGTTTTTTATTTGAGACTGGCTCTGCTGAAAATTTAGCCCAAAAAATTCAGAATTTGAAAAAATACAATTTAAATGAAATAAAAATTAAAGCTAAGAAAAGTGTTGTTGATTTTTCTATTGAGAATTATTATGAAAAAATAATTTTTATTTATAAGAATCTCAAATCCTTGACAAAATTCAAAAAAACTGATAATGTCTAGAATCAATTTTATTTTTAAAAAAATGTTTATGATAAGCCAAAAAAACAACAAGTATAATAAGTTTAAATCCATTTTTCTGGGTATTTTTCTGTCGGTTTTGATTTTAGCCCCATTTTTCGCTTTTTCGAGCCATAGAAGCGATTTTTATGTAAATACTAAGGCTAGTGGCGAAAAAAATGGATCAAAGGATCATCCTTTTGAAACAATTAACGACGCTTTGGATAAAGCAGATGGGAAAAAGGCCAATATTCATGTAGCTAAGGGAGAATATAAAGAAAATATAACACTTGAAAAAGGAATTAAGCTTTTCGGCGAGAATAAAGATAATACAATTATTAAAGCCAAGAAAGACAAATGGGCAACAGTTTTTATAGAAAATGATGCTGAAATAAACGGGTTTACAATTAAAAATGGGAAAAGAGGAATTTGGGTGGATGATAATGCTGAAAGTAAAATTGTTGATTGTATCATTAAAGATAATAATGAAGAGGGAATTTATATTGAAGCTGGCGAAGTAAGTGAATCTAATCAAGTAATAATTTCTAACACTAAAGTAAAAGAAAACGATTATAAGGGTATCAGGGCGGTTGGGGCTAGAAAAGTGGTTATCACAGATAATGAAATTTATGGAAACAAAAACGATGGTATTGATTTGGCGAGTGGGACTAAGGGTTGGATAGCGGAAAATTCTATTCGAGAAAATGGCGGAAGTGGAATGAAATTGGTTTTAGACGGGTCTGAAATTTGGACTAGACGAAATGATATTCGCGAAAATAAGCGAGAAGGAATTGAAACAGCTTCTTATGGCGGAGCAGGTAGAATCAATATTGATAAATCCAAAATTGTTAAAAATGGCCTGTATGGAATTGCTCGTTTGCAAAGAGCTGGCTATATTGACTGGGGAAAAAATTTAACTTTTGGAGGAATTATGCCAGAACTTTGGGGAAATATTTCCGGCACTCTTTCTAATGTGATTTATATAAAATAATTTATCGAAGTTAAAGTTATGAAAATTGCCTTTATTGGTCAAAAAGGAATACCAGCTAAATCCGGCGGAGTGGAAAAGCATGTGGAAGAAGTCGCCACAAGACTTGCTAAAAAAGGCAATAGCGTTTTTGTTTATGTGCGAAATAATTATACGCCTCATGATCTTTTCGAATATCGTGGGATAAAATTGATTCATCTGCCTAGTATTCCAACCAAACATCTGGATGCCATCAGCCATACTTTTTTTGCCACAATTCATTCTTTGTTTCAAAATTACGATGTGCTTCATTATCAAGCGATTGGACCAAGTTCGCTTTCTATAATCCCAAAAATTTTCAAAAGAAAAACTGCTGTCATTGCTACTTATCATTGTCAAGATTATTTCCATCAGAAATGGAACTGGTTTGCGCGTGCTTGTTTGCGAGCCGGAGAAATGATTACGGTTTTTGTACCGGATAAAACTATCGCCGTTTCAGAAATTTTAGGTGGTTATATTTTTGATAAATTTAAAAAACGCGCCGTGGTTATTCCTAACGGAATGAATGTTTTTCCAACGGAGGAAAATCAATATCTGGCTAAATGGAATTTGCAAAAAGGTAGCTACATTCTATCGGTTGGCCGACTAATCAAACACAAGGGTATTCATTATCTTATTTCGGCTTTCAAAAATTTGGAAGATATGCATTTGACGCGCGAAAAAAAGTTAGTGATTGTCGGCGACGGTTTTCACACTGACGAATATGTGAAAGAATTGAAAGATTTGGCGCGTGGTCGGGAAAATATTATTTTTACGGGAACTCAAACTGGCGAAGCGCTCAATCAGCTTTTTTCAAATGCTTATTGTTTTGTCCAGCCTTCAGAATCAGAAGGATTATCAATTGCGCTTTTAGAAGCGATGGGTTATGGCAAAGCTATTCTTTTCAGTGATATCAAAGAAAATATGCAAGCGCTTAACGATGAAAATAGCGTATCTTTTCGTTCTGGCGACGCGCATGATTTAGAAGAAAAATTAGTTTATCTAATCAACAATCCAGCACTGGTCAAGAAAATGGGAGAAAAAGCGATGAATCATGCTTGGAGCAAATTCAGTTGGGATAAAATTGCCAGTCAAATCGAAATTGTTTATCAGGATATCTTAAATATAAAGCGTTCATAAAATATTATGTTAGAAATATTTAAATTAAAAAAATTCTATATCACACTGGTTATTTTTATTGGAATTATTTTTATAATTTTAGTAAATTTCAACCGCACTTACCAAGCTAAAACGGAAATTTTGGTAATTTTCAAAAGTGAAAAAGCGATTGAAAATTCTGATCAGATTTTGGAAAATTTGAAATTGATTTCACAGTCACTTCCTTTTTATGAAAAAGTTTTGGCGGACAATGAAGATGCGCAGGAGGAATTGATTTTGGAACTGCCGGATTATAAAAAGGAAAAATATTGGAGGGAAATTGTCAAAATGGAAAGAATCGGCGAAAGTTCAGGTTTAGAAATTACGGCGGTGAGTCAAGACGCCTACAGCGCTCAAGTTTTGAGTACCCAAACAGTCAAAAGCCTTATTGGTTCTATCGGAGCTTATTATGATATAGAAAATGATCTGGCTATTCGGATAATTAGTCCCGCAGTAACACAAAATTCTTTTTCTGGTTCATATTTTTATCTAATTTTAGAAAGTATTTTTGCCGGATTTGTTTTGGCGTTTGTTTTGAATTATTTTTTGCAGTCATTGGAAAAAGAAACTTTGCAAAAAAAGTCGACAAGAATTTTGCCTTGGGTATATAAGGAAACACCCAATAACACACCTGCCCGCAATGCTACGCATAGCGTTGCAGGCGGGGAAATCAAACAGAATGACACAGAAAAAAAGATGATTTTTACAGTGAAAAAAGTGGAGCCTATTTTTACAAAAAAAGCAACGGCGCCGGCAAATTTGCCGATTGCTGAAAATAATATTTTTGAAATTTCTAAAGCGGATGAAATTGAAGAAAAAAATCTTACACTTTCTCATGAAGCTACGCCGGAAGAAGTAAAAGAAAGACTGAATAAACTTTTAAGCGGGAAATTATAACTGTCAACAAAAACTATGGCAAAAACTTACTCTCTAAAATTTTGGATTATTTTCTGGTCAATAGCGGTGATATTTTTAGCCGGTTTTTATTTTTTTCTGGAAATAAGAAAACAGCCGGGGAAAATAATTTCTCAAGCGATTGATTTTCTTCCGCTGGAACTTTCCCAAAAAGCTGAATATCAATCCATCGCTTATTTTGCCGAGTATCTTTTGAAAAAAGATAATCAAGAAAAAACTTTCCTACTCCTTTTCCAAAATAATATGGAGCTTCGCCCAGGGGGAGGATATATTGGATCTTTTGGAATATTGAAAACTAAAAATGGAAAAGTAATGGAAATAGGAATTCATGATCTTTCCAATTTTGATGCTAGGATAAAAGAAATCATTGCTCCGCCGTATCCAATGAGAGAAACTCTTCGAATTGATTCATGGAAACTGCGCGATTCTAATTGGTCACCTGATTTTTTGGAAAATGCCAAGAAAGCTGAATACTTTTATCATTTAGGAGAAGGTCAAGAAAATTTTGATGGCATCGTTGCTATCAACACTGCCGTGCTGAATTCTTTTTTGAAAATTACGGGACCAGTTACTTTGCCGGATTATTCTGGAATATTTACTAGCGAAAATGCTTTCTTAAGTTTGGAATATCAAGTGGAAAAAGGTTATGCTCAACAAGGCATTGATAAGGGAGAACGAAAAACAATTATGAATGAATTAGCAGAGGCGATAATGGAAAAAGTTTTAGCTCTGAACAATTCCCAACGATTTGATTTGGCAAAAATAATTTTAGAAGATTTGAATAAAAAAAATATCCAGCTTTATTTCAAAGATTCTGCTTTAGAAGCGCAAGCACAAAAATCTGGCTGGGCGGGAGAAGTGAAATCTTCTTGGAAAGGGGATTATCTGATGCTGGTGGACGCTAATTTAGGAGCTTACAAAAGCGATTATTACATTTTGCGTTCTTTTGATTATGTCGTTGATTTGTCTAGTGAAATTCCAAAAGCTAATCTCAAAATTACCTACATTCATAACGGCAAAGTCAAAGATTGGATGACTAACAATTATCAAACTTATCTGCGAGTTTATGCGCCAGAAAATACTTGGCTCACAAATTCTGCTGACTTCGGAAATGTTAAATTTGGCACGGAATTTGGAAAAAAATATTTCGGCACGCTTTTTACCGTCCCGCTCAATTCAACCAAAACAGTCGAATTTATTTATACTTTGAAAGATTTAGATTTAGCCAATTATGATTTGTTAATTCAAAAACAATCCGGCATTTCAGAACTCCTAGGAAAAATTACCGTAATTTCAAAAAGTGGCGAAAAGAAAAGTTATGATATAAGATTAGAGAACGAATGGAAATTGTCGGAGGAGAAATAAAAAAAGTAAAAAAAGCTTAATTAAAAATACGATGAACAAAATTTTGCGGTCGCAAGAAATTGTTCATGATAAATTTATTTTTGAAAAATTAGATTTTTTTAAAATAGACAATAGGAGGAATGTTTTTTAACAATTTGAAAAAGGAAGGTGGAAAATGATTAATAACATACTTATAGCAATGACGGTTTTTTTGTGTTTTTTATTTCTTTTTAATTTGCTTATTAAGCAAAACAAGGCTTTAAAAAAAATCAATAAAGAATTCAGACGGAAAGCCGAAAAAATGACCGCGGTTTTTAAGGAATAGCGGCAAGAACTCCCTGTTGTTGTCCGTACTCGGACACACAGGGATGAATTGCCACGAACTGACCATTAC
>PCRW01000046.1:439-11861 GCA_002772115.1 Candidatus Moranbacteria bacterium CG23_combo_of_CG06-09_8_20_14_all_35_22 | reverse complement strand
AAAAAAATGAGTCCGATACAAGAACAAATGGATTTGCCGTTAGAAATAGAACCAAAGAAAAAAGAATTAACTCGAGAAGAAATGCATAAGATTTATTTGGAAGCAAAAGCTAGGGGTCCAGAAATGACTAAAAAGAGAAAAGAGGATCGAGAAAAAAGAACAAAAGAAGAATGGGAAAAAGAGATGACGAAGTTAAATAGGAAGAGATGGGAGGAAAATCATAAAGAAGGCGACGGAAGTGATTACGAAGAATATTTGGAAATGGAAAAAAATAATCCCAAGAAAGAGTTTAAAGTTGTATGGTCGATAGAAATGCCACTCTCGGGAAATAAAGATCGATATGGTGATTCAATAGAGGATAGTGTTTCTTTGGGAGATGATGGAAAGTGGAGAATTGAAAAAAGGGATGAAATTTCTGAAGAGCAAGCAGTGGAATATATCAGACGATATTTTGTAGAAGAAGAAGCCCAAAGATTAATCGAAGAGATAAAAAAACGCAAAATAGAAAATAATCTTTAACTTAAATAATTTATGCGAGAAGATATTCAAAAAACAAAGTTAGAAAAATTGGAAAACATAAAAAATTCAGGAATGGAACCATATCCGCAAATGTGTGAACGGACGATGACTAATGCACAGGCGTTGGAAAAATTCGATGACATAAGAGACGAAATAATTCTTGTTGGAAGAGTTAAATCCAATCGCTTGATGGGTAATGTGGTTTTTGCGCACATTGAAGATGGTAGTGGAAAAATCCAGTTGTTTTTGAGCAAGAAAATTGTGGGTGATGATTTATATAAACTGTTTGCTAAAAATGTGGAGACAGGTGATTTTGTCCAGGCCAAAGGCAAACTTTTCAAAACCAAACAAGATGAGAAGTCTTTGGAAGTGCGAGAATGGAAAATGCTTTCCAAAAACATCCGGCCAATTCCTACAGAATATTTTGGTTTGAAAGATGAGGAGGCCTTGCTTCGCAAAAGATATTTGGATTTGATGATGAATTCCGAAACCCGAGAAATTTTCAAAAAGAAAAATATTTTTTGGCAAACCATTCGCCAATTTTTATCGGAAGCTGGATTTTTGGAAATGCAAAATCCAGTCTTGGAAAATATTCCTGGTGGAGCGGATGCGGAACCATTTATCACTCACCATAATGCGTTAGATCGAGATTTTTATCTTAGAATTTCTTTGGAATTAGCGCTCAAGCGTCTTTTAGTGGGAGGATACGAAAAAGTTTTTGAAATTGGGAGATGTTTTCGCAATGAAGGAATTGATCGCGGGCATTTACAAGAATTTGATAATACGGAATTTTATGCCGGATACTGGGATTTGGAAAAAGGTATGGAATTTGTTGAAACAATGTATAAAAAGATTGTGCTGGCGGTAACAGGCGGATATGAAACAGAATATGAAGGCGAGAAAATAAATTGGGATATTGCTTTTCCTCGAGTGGATTATTTTTCCGAATTCAAGAAAGAAACCGGACTAGACTTGAAAGAGGACTTGTCCGTCGAAGCGCTTCGCGCGAAAGCGAATGAGCTTGGAATAAAATATGAAAAAAAATATAGTAAGGGGCGAATGATCGACACGATTTATAAAAAAACTGTTCGACCAAAACTTATCCAACCTTGTTTTTTGGTTGGTCATCCGATCGAGGTTTCGCCACTCGCTAAATCTGATCCAGAAAATTCAAAAAAAGTTTTGCGTATGCAACCTATGGCGGGAGGCGCGGAGTTGGGTAATGGATTTTCCGAACTTAATGATCCAATTGAACAGAAAAATAGATTCTTGGAACAAATGAAAATGCGTGAAGCGGGGGACGCTGAAGCGCAAATGATGGACGAAGATTTTATTGAAGCTTTGGAATATGGTATGCCACCAGCTTTTGGGTTTGGAATGGGTGAAAGATTCTTTGCCTTTATTATGAATCGTTCAGTTCGCGAGACGGTAATTTTTCCGTCGATGAAGGAGAAATAGAATCTAGCATTATACATAAAGAATTATACAGAAATTAATTCCAAAGCTTTAAAAATGATATGAAAATTTTAATTGGAACAAATAATAAAAATAAACTAGCTCAATATCGTCAAACATTGGAAAAGGATAGTAATAATTTGGAAATTTTGTCTCTTGCTGATGTTGGAATAACTTTAGATGTAGAAGAAGATGGAGATAATTTATTGTACAATGCGAAGAAAAAAGCTAAGGAGTATGCAGAGCTATCTGGTATGGTTACTATCGCGGATGACACAGGTCTTTTTATTGATGCCTTGGGCGGAGAGCCAGGCATTCATGCTAAGCGATGGGCAGCAGGAAGTGATCGGGATCGTTGTTTGAAAATAATTGAGAGATTAAGAGATGTTCCTGCTGACGAACGCAAAGCTAGATATGAAGCTATTGTGGCTTGCTATGATCCTGCTCGGAAAAAATTCTTTATTTCCAAATCAGAAGTCAGGGGATATATAGTAGATGAAATTAAGGGAGATAATGGCTTTGGTTACGATTCAATTTTTTTGGTTGAAAAATTTGGAAAAAGATTTGCTGAATTAACAGAAGAAGAAATAGATTCAATTAGTCATAGAGCTATTGGGACAAAAAAGATACTGATTAAATTGATAAGAAATGATTAAACCTCACCCCAGCCCTCTCCTTAGGAAGGAGAGGGAGCAAAAAAAGAAGGTAATGGCGTTTGGGACATTTGATGTGTATCACAAGGGACATGAGAATTATCTGAAGCAAGCAAAGAAGCTGGGGGAATATTTGGTTGTGGTGGTGGCAAGAGACAAGAATGTGCTTCGCATCAAGAAACAAGATACAAGAAACAAAGAACGAAAAAGATTGAAAGAAATAAAATTAAGTGGTTTGGCGGATGCGGTTGTGTTAGGAAATTTGAAAGATAGGTATAAAATAATTGAAAAATATCGACCAGATGTGATTGCGCTGGGGTATGATCAGGAAGTTGATTTGGTGGAACTTAAAGATAAATTAAAAAAAATTAATTTGAACGCAAAAATAGTTCGATTAAAATCATTCAAGCCAGAAATTTATAAATCATCTTTAATTATGAAGCATGTAACATAAGACATGTAACATAAATAAATTTAATTACTACTATTCGCCTATATATAGTAGTAAAATAAAATGAAAGAAAAAATTCAACAATTGGAAAATGAAATAAAAGTTTTACATGAAAATCCGATTGAAATAAAGTATCGTTTTTCTGAAACTGAGAACAAAGAATTTTTTGGTTTGTTTTGGAAGTTTCATATAAAGCCGGTGATTGAATATAGCAAGCAAATGGCTGAGAAATACAATGCTGATTATGAAGCCGTTTGGTTGGGAGCTATAATGCATGACATTTGCAGGTTAACAGAAGAAAATCCCCATGATGAATTAGGTTCAAAAAAGGCCTTTTCTGTTTTAATTGAAAAAGGTTTTAATGAAAATATAGCGAAAAAAGTTTCCAATATTATATTAACGCATCGTTGTAAAAAATTCCCACCTAAAACATTAGAGCAAAAAATTGTTGCATCAGCTGATGCTATGGCGCATTTTCTCTCGCCATTTTATTTGTGGCTTTTTCGTTATTCAAATAAAAATTTTGAAGAAAGCTTAGGGAAATATATAAACAAAATAGATCGTGATTTTAATGAAAAAATATTTTTTGCAGACGAAAAAGAAATGATTAAAAAGGAATATGAAGTTTTAAGAAAGTGGTTTGAATATAAAATATAAATTTATGAAAATTGTAATTTGTGGGAGTATGATTTTTTCAAAAGAAATGATCGAAATCGGAAATGAATTGACAGATGCTGGTCATGAAATTGTTCTACCAAGACACTCTGAAAAATATGCTAAACTCGGAATTTCTGATAACGAGATAGGAGAATCTGCAAAGAATAAAATCGAAAGCAATTTAATTCAAGATTATTTTGAAAAAATAAAAAACAGCGATGCTATTTTGGCTGTTAATTATGACAAAAATGGAATAAAAAATTATATCGGCGGGAATACTTTTTTGGAAATGGGATTTGCGCATGTACTTAATAAAAAAATATATTTATTAAATCCGATTCCGGAAATGGGATATGAGGATGAGATTGTAGCAATGCAACCGATAATCTTAAATGGGGATTTGAAAAATATTTTATAAAATATAATAAACTTAATCACTACCATTCGCCTATATATGGTAGTGAGAGCAGAATAGAATAAGAAATAAAATAAAAAATAATATTAAAAACAAAAATGGCTAAAGTTAAAGTGTATTCAATTGATAAAAAAGAAAAAGTTTATATAATTGATGAATTGTTCGAAGTTTTATCAGGCTTGAAAACTAAGCAAGAAATTATAGATTTTCTAATGGATTTGCTCACCCCGAGCGAAGTTTTGATGGTTGGTCGGCGGATACAAATAGCTAAGATGCTAGTGGCAGAAGAAAGTTATGAAATTATTCAGAAAAAATTGCGAGTGAGTCATATGACAATCAGCAAGGTGGAACACTGGCTAAAAGAAGATGAAAATAAGAGCAAATTTATTTCAAGTAAAATCAGAAGAATAATTAAAAATAAATTAAGCGAAAAAGAAAAAACAAAAAACAGAAACGGACTGAACAGATATGCGCACCATCGATTGTTAAAAAATTTACTAAAATAAAACTACTACCATTCGCCTATATATGGTAGTAGATAATTTTTAGAAAAATAATTACACTGGATATATAAAAGAATATATAAAAATATAAGAGAATAAATTATATAAAATGAAACAAATTTATGGAACAATCACAAGAAACACAAAAGCAAGGAAAAGAACAAAAAATTATTGAACCGGAAAAAAGAAAAGGGGCGGAGGTTATTGATCTTGATCAAAAAAGACAAGAAATGCGGGAAAGGAAGATACAAAAAGAATATGCGCCAATTTTTGAATTTAGAAAAAAAATTTATGCGCGAGATATTGCACAAAATCAAGCTAGGGAAGTGATGCTTTCAAATTTAGAAACGCATAATAAGATAGTTTTAGATGACGCGATTAATTTAATTGAAAGCGAAAAACTTTCTCCAGAGGATCGAGTAGCGACGATCATTGCTATTATTATGCATGATAGTGGAAAACTTTCTTCGGATATTCTTAGCCACCATGAAAAAGGAATTGAATATGTAGATGAAATGTTTGGTAAAATGGAAAAAACCGAACCTGAATTTGAAGGAATAAGGTTAACTGATGAAATTAGGCAAAAAATTATTTGGGCGATTGAGCGACATATGAATCATCCATACTTAGTGGGTAGAAATGGTGGAGAAAAATTTCCTGAGCCAGAAAACAGTGTTGACAAGGTAGTATTTGACGCAGATATGTTGGCGAATATTGGATTTAAAAATATTGGTTTTCGTTTGGCGAGTGAAGATTATTTAAGAGAAGATAAACAGAAAGCAATTGAAAGCAGGACAAATTCTATTGAAGAAACTTTTAAAAATGTAATGCAAGATGTGGTTAAATTAGATGGTATAGTCCTTTCTTTTTCAGCAAAAAAAGTTGCTAAAGAAAGAATTGAAGATGCAAAAAGAATTTTTGATTATTTGAAAGAAAATAAAATATTTAAAAATATATTAGAAAAAGTTTCTAATATTTCAGAAAAATTAGAAAAAGATAGGAAAATGGAAGATAGTAGCGTAATTCTGACTAAGAACTTATTAAATGAGGAAATTAGCAAGGCCGGAATGGCGCTTGGAATTGATGATAAAACTTTAGATAAATTAAAAATGTAAAAATTGACAATGTGATAAAAAAGTGATAACTTTCATTGAATTTCAATAGAAGAGTTTTTTAAAAATAAAATCTAGAAATAAAAAGGAGGACAGAATGATTTATAGCTTTATGGCTAAGGATGACGAGTATGTTCTTGTCATCGAATGGGCCAGCGGAAAGGCAAGTGTTTTTTCTTCTCGGCGTGGAAAATGGGTGCGAAATGATCGAGCGGTTTTTTGCAAAATTATTTGTGCTGATCAAAATTGCATTCAAGCTATAGGTAATCGCCCAGAAGTAGGTCTTAGGCTGGTTTTGTATGTTTGGGAAAATAAAAAATGGGAGATCTCTTATATTAGCAGAGAAATCGAGGAGGTTGTAATTTCTGAAGATGAATAAATAAAGCCTGACAGGAAATTTCCGTCGGGCTTTTTTTATTTAAAAACCTGTGGTATATTGAATGAAGAGGTAATTATTTACGTAGTTTAAATATATGTTAGATATAAAATTTATTCGGGAGAATGCGGACAAAATAAAAGAAGCGATTAAGAATAAGAATATCGATTTAGATTTGAATGGGCTTTTGGAAACGGACGGAAAAAGATTGAGAGCTTTGCAATATATTGAAGAATTGAATGCGGAAAAAAATGTGCTCAATGATTTGATTCAAAAATCGCAAGGGGACGAGCGAAAAACTTTGATCGAGCAGGGGAGGGCGGTCAAAGAAAAAATGGCGATTGCGGAGCCGGAATATTCGGGGATAAAAAAACACTTTGATGATTTGATGGTAAAGGTGCCAGTGATTCCAGCGGAAGATGTGC
Organism: Candidatus Moranbacteria bacterium CG23_combo_of_CG06-09_8_20_14_all_35_22; assembly: GCA_002772115.1. Taxonomy (GTDB): domain Bacteria; phylum Patescibacteriota; class Minisyncoccia; order Moranbacterales; family UBA2206; genus UBA2206. Next base: position 5,295 of record PCRW01000046.1, on the reverse strand, counting down.
CGGTCGGAAAAAGTGAAAAAGAAAATATGGAAATTTATGCTTGGGGAGAAATTCCAAAATTCGATTTTGAGATAAAGGATCATATTCAACTTGGAAAAGATTTGGATATCCTAGACCTAGAAAGGGGTGCGAAAGTTTCCGGTTATCGCGGGTATTATGTGAAAAATGAAGGCGTGAGTTTGATGATGGGATTTATGATGTATGCTTTGCAAAAAATGATAGCAAAGGGATATTCTCCAATGATTGTTCCAACCTTAGTCAAGGAATTCCCATTGTTTGGCAGTGGATATTTCAAAGGTAAAGAATATAATCCGGAAATTGATGAAATTTATCAAGTAGCTTCTTCAGACAAAGAAGCAGACGGAGAAATAAGTCGGGATAAAAAATTTCTCGTAGGCACAGCCGAGCCTTCACTGTTAGCATATCATTCTGGAGAAATTTTGAAGGAGGAAGATTTGCCAATGAAACTTTGCGGATATTCACAATGCTATCGTAGTGAGATTGGTAGTTATGGCAAAGACACAAAAGGATTGTATCGTGTGCATGAATTTATGAAAGTGGAACAAGTTATTTTGTCAAAAGCTAACATTGAAGAATCTGATGCGTTGCAACAAGAGATGGTGGGAATTTCTAAGGAAATGCATGAAGAATTGGGATTGCCATACCGACAACTAAAAATTTGCACGGGAGATATGAGCGCAGGGAAATATAAAATGTTTGATATCGAAGCATGGATTCCTAGTCGAAATGGCTATGGCGAAACTGGATCAGCTTCCAATTTTTTAGATTGGCAATCAAGAAGATTGAATGTGAAATATGTTGATAAAAACGGAGAGAAAAAATATGTCTATATGCTAAACAACACCGCACTAGCGTCTCCTCGAACTTTCATTTCAATCATCGAAAATTACCAACAAGCTGATGGTTCAGTTCTTATTCCGGAAGTTTTGAAAAAATATATGCCGGAGGGAATGGAGAAAATTATTAAGAAATAATAAGTTAATTAAATAAAAAAATAAAATGAAAAAACTAAAAATTGTCGCGATGGCGACGGGGATTCTGCTTTTGGCAGGATGTGGGAATAAGCCGGCGGATAAGACTGGTGAAAAAGGTGTGAAAAATAAAAATGGCGTTATGACTGAAACGCAAGCTGAAAAAGGCGGAGTAATTAGCTCCATCAAAGATGCGATGGGACTGGGGAAAGCGATGAAGTGTGAATATAAATTCAAAGGCGAGGGTGGAGATATAACTTCGACAGCGTATGTCAATGGAAAAAAATATAAAGCTGAATCAACTGTGATGGGGAAAAAACAAATTGTTATTTTTGACGAAACTACGATGTATTCTTGGGGAGAAGGTGAAAAAACTGGAATGAAAATGGAAAAAACTTGTATGGAAGAAATGAATAAAAATCTTCCAAAAGGCGATACTACTTCAACTCCAAACATTAAAACTGATGAAGAATTTTTTGATGATGCCACGGATGTGAGTTGCGTTCCATATTCTGGTGCCGATTTTTCAGTTCCAACTGATGTTATTTTCACTGATCAATGTGAAATGCTTAAGGGAATACTAAACAGTATGCCAACTGGAGTCAACATTCCAAACGGGGTAAATATTCCGCAACTACCGTAAGCGCATAAATTAAATTTTCAACCATTCAACCATATATGGAAGAAAAAAAAGAAAAACAAATTCTCAAATTTCCTGCAGGGTTTTTGTGGGGCACAGCGACTAGCTCTCATCAAGTTGAAGGAAATTGTAAAAATAATTGGACTGCCTGGGAAAAAGAAAATGCTCAGCGTTTGGCGAGCGAAGCGAAAGATAAATGGCAAGATTGGCAACAAGAAAAATTTCCTGAAATGTTTGATTCGCAAAATTATATTTCTGATCAAGCTTGTGATCATTATAATAAATTTGAAGAAGATTTTGATTTAGCAAAAGAAATTGGGAATAATGCTCATCGATTTTCAATTGAATGGAGTCGGATTGAGCCGGAGGAAGGAAAATTTGATGAAAAAGAAGTTGAACATTATCGAAAAGTAATTTTAGCTCTACGCGAGCGGGGAATGGAACCATTTGTGACACTGTGGCATTGGACGGAACCTGTTTGGTTTTGTGAAAATGGCGGATGGACAAATAAAAAATCAGTTGCTTATTTTGAAAGATTTTCTAAAAAAATAGCCGAATCACTTAAAAATAATGTTAAATTTTGGATTGTAGCGAATGAACCGAATGTTGGTTTAGGATTTGGATATTTTTTAGGATTTCAACCTCCAGGAAAAAAAGGTCCAATTAATTTCTTAAAAGCTTATTTTAATCTTCTGAAAGCTTATAAAAAAGCATATCTGGCAATTCATGAAATAGATGGAAAAGCACAAGTTGGTTTCGCACATAGTTTTGTTCCGTATGAATCAGATATTTTTTGGCCAATCGGAAAATTAGTTATTTTTGTGGGTGAATATTTTAGCAAATATTTTGTTCGAAAAAATGAGGGATATTTTGATTTTATTGGATGTAATTATTATTTACGGCATTCGATTTCTTTGAAGAAAAAAACTTTTTTGAAAGAAAATATTAGCGATTTAGGTTGGGAAATTTATCCTAAAGGAATATATGATACTCTGATAAGATTAAAAAAATATAATTTACCAGTGTATATTACTGAAAATGGAATAGCTGATTGTTCGGATGAAAAGAGAGGAAAATTCATAAAAGATCATTTGCAATTTATTCATCAAGCTATTTCGGAAGGAGTTGATGTTCGAGGGTATTTTTATTGGTCGCTTATGGATAATTTTGAATTCCCAGATGTTAGAGGCTTTTGGCCAAGATTTGGACTAATTGAAATTGATTTTGAAACACTAGAACGAAAACCAAGAAAGAGTTTTTATGAATATGGGAAGATTTGCAAGAATAATATTTTAGAAATTTAAATATGCTTCTAGGATTTTCTTCAGGTTGTCTATATAAAACTCAAAAGAATGTTTCAAGAGAGATTTTTGATATTATTCGAAACACAGGAGCTAATGCTATTGAGGTTATGTGCAGGTTTGATGATAGTATTGAAAAATTACTTGATGAATTTCCTTCCAATTATTTTTCTGGGTTTGATTATGTTTCACTCCATGCTCCCAAAATGATTATGCGCGGAACAAAAGAAACCTTTTCGTTAATTGAAAAAGTTCAAAATAAATTTAATTTTAATCTCATTGTTTTTCATCCAGACGAAATAACTGACTGGGATGTTTTCAAAAATTCAAAAATTCCAATTGGTTTCGAAAACATGGATAACCGAAAAAAGTCACACAAAACGCTTGCAGATATGAAAAAAGCTTTTGAAATTATTCCGAATGCAAAATTTGTTTTAGATGTTAATCATGTCTTTACTAACGATCGAACAATGAGGTTGGCGAAAGATTTTATAATAAATTTTTCTGATAGACTTGCAGAAATTCATTTGAGCGGGTTTGAAACATTGCATGAGCCCCTGTTTAAAACAAAACAAAAAGAAATAATAGATGTTATTCCGGATAAAAATTTACCAATTATTATTGAAAGTGTATGCGAGGTAATTGAGGATATGGATGAGGAGTTTTTTTATGTGAAAAATTTTCTAAAGAATAAATTTAAATCATAATTTAACTTAGTTAGTATTTATAAGATTAACTGAAATGGATGATTTGACGATATTTTTGGTTGTGGTAAAATATCTTTATGAACGAAGAAAATAAAAATTTAATAGAAGAGGTTAAAAAGCATTTTGATGTGAAAACAGAAGAAGCTAAAAAGCATTTTGATGAAAAGACAGAAGAGGTTAAAAAGCATTTCGACCTTAAAACAGAAGAAACTAAAAGGCACTTTGATGTTGTGGCTGAAGAACTCAAGAGTCAATTTAAAGTTTTTGGAGAACAATTGGCAACTGTTTCAGAAGATGTGACGATGCTAAAAGAAGATATGGATTATGTAAAGTCTAATTTAGTTGATAAAAGCGAGAGATTTAAGGAAATTAATGAAGTGGCTGATAATCACGAAAAACGCCTAATTAAATTGGAAAAAATTTCATTAATGAAGACATAAAATTTAGCTATTGACAGGATTTATAAATTTGTATAATATAGACAGTACGAGTTGCATATAATTATTAAGTCCAAAAAGGCACAATAATTTAACTCAAAAAATTACTTTAAAATTCGGGTGAAACAAAGATACATCTTTGTGCATTATTATATTGGTGCGTGAAGATGTGTTTTTTGTTCCCGCCTCACCGGCGGGCAAGCATAAGACAAGAACTTTAACAATTTAATTAATCACAATTTTTTGCGATTAGTCCCTTGTCCCGATTTTATTGGGATAAGTTAAGAGTCTATTTAAATTAGAAAAATTTATTTTTCTTTTCAATATCTAATTTTTTGACCCGTCTTCGTCTTGCTTTGCAAGGCTTCGGCGAGGTCTAATAAAATTAGCTCCGACATAATGTCGGAGAATTTTATTGAGAGTTTGATCCTGGCTCAGGATGAACGCTGGCGACGTGGATAAGGCATGCAAGTCGAATGTGTGTCTCACTGCGTTCGACACACACGCAGATATAGCGCAGATTATAACGCGGATAAAACGCTGATGGAAAAACATCGGCGTAAAATCAGTATATAAATCAGCGATAAATCAGCGATGTGTGACGAGCGAAGCGAGGCACACATGGCAAACGGGTTAGTAATACATAGGAACATACCCCTAAGTCGTGAATAACTTGGAGAAATCCAGAATAATACACGATAATCTCTACGGAGTAATGGTTTACCGCTTAGGGAGTGGCCTGTGTCCTATCAGCTAGTTGGTGAGGTAATGGCTCACCA
>PCRW01000046.1:0-388 GCA_002772115.1 Candidatus Moranbacteria bacterium CG23_combo_of_CG06-09_8_20_14_all_35_22 | reverse complement strand
GGTGGCTGCAGTCGAGAATATTCCACAATGGGCGAAAGCCTGATGGAGCGACGTCGCGTGCGGGATGAAGGCCCTTGGGTCGTAAACCGCTTTTCTAAAGGAAGAAATTGTGTCTCACTGTTATTTGGTGTAACAATTTTTAAATTTTTAATTTTATAATTTTGTAAATAAATCTTAATTTTTGAATTTTTAAACATTAAGACATTAAAAATTATTTAAAAATTAAAAATTGGAAATTAAAAATTTTAAGGCGGAATTCCTCTTTTTCGGGAATGACTGACACAAAATAATAGTGAGGCACGATTTGACGGTACTTTAGGAATAAGAGGTTGCTAACTCTGTGCCAGCAGCAGCGGTAATACAGAGACCTCAAGCGTTATCCGGATTT
>PCRW01000007.1:2234-5139 GCA_002772115.1 Candidatus Moranbacteria bacterium CG23_combo_of_CG06-09_8_20_14_all_35_22 | reverse complement strand
TAGGATGATTCTGTGCGAAAGCACTGTTATTAAGCAACGAGTCTAATAAATTTAAGATTTAAAAAATGTATAAAAAAGCGCTAGTTTTGATTTTTTTGGGAATAAGCTTGGTTTTTGCGGGATGTGGCGAGAAGAATGAGCAAGTGGATTTGCCAATTGATTCTAATGCTGAAATTATGTTTTTTTATGGTCGAGAATGTCCGCATTGCAAAGTTGTAGAAAAGTACATTGAGGAAAATAAAGTTGCGGAAAAAATAAAATTTTCCCAAGCGGAAGTTTACCATAATAAAGATAATTCAGCCGTACTCAAGCAAAAAGCGACTGAATGCGGGATTGCCCAAGATTCGATCGGCGTGCCTTTTCTTTGGACACAAGGGAAATGTTATATTGGTGATGAAGATATAATTAAATTTTTTGAAGAAAAGATAGGAATATAAAAAGAAGTAAGAAATTTTAGACACTGGATGTCTCGCGACCGTAACAGCCGAAAGACATCCAGTGTCTGCAAACAAAAAACAATGATTAATAAATTAAAAAAATATTTTAAAATTTTATTACCAACTATAATTTTTCTTTTTGCGCAAAGTGCACAAGCGGTTTGCCCAGTGTGCGTGGTGGCGGTGAGTGGTTGCGTTGGACTTTCTAGATATTTGGGAGTGGATGATTCCATTTCCGGATTGTGGATTGGAGGACTTTTGATTTCCGTAATCATTTGGACAATCGATTGGTTAAAAAGAAAAAATATCAAGTTTTACGGAAGAAAAATTCTAGTCACGGTTCTTTTTTATGTTTTTACTGTCGGCCCACTGTATAAAAGTGAATTTATCGGACATCCGATGAATGAAATTTGGGGGATAGATAAGCTTTTGCTCGGTATAATTTTTGGAAGTGTCTTTTTTCTACTGGCAGTTTTTGCTAATGATTTTTTGAAAAAGAAAAATGGCGGAAAAGTTTTTTTTCCGTTTCAAAAAGTTGTCGTGCCGATTGTGATGTTAGGAATTTTAAGTGGCGTTTTTTATTTTTTAACCTGCTAGATTACGAAATACGAAATTAATACTAAATACCCGCCTCGCGTCGATAAGCGGTCTCCGCGAGTCGAAGCGGGCGAAAGTACGAAAATAAAATTAATAAGAAAAATATAATTCAAAGGTTTTCGTATTTCGTTAATTTCGTAGTTCGTAAATAAATTATATGGATAATCCAATCAAAAACCTCAACGAGTTAATTGAAAAAGTTGACACCATGAAAAAACAAGACAAGCTTGATTTGAGTTCGGATCAGGATTTGTCAATTGCCATTATGAATTTAGTGAGCATTGAAGAACATTTCTTTTTTACGGGCGCAAAATTAGACAAGCCTGAATACTTTGATCTTTTGCAAGAAGTGAGAAAAATGCGCGGAGAACTTTTGCGAAAAATTGTCAAAGAATCGGAGGGGGAAGTTTGGTGTATTTCAAAACACTTGCTAGCCGCTTCAATGCGACTAATGGAAGTGGGTACTAAACAACAGGGGATGGGCAAGAAAGAAGAAGCGCGCGAACTTTTCGGCAAAGCGTATAATCTCTATTCTCTTTTTTGGGGAATAAATATGAAAGTAATTGGTACAGATGATATAAAAAAAATTGACGAACAGGCGTTGAATAAAAATGATAAAGCAAAGGCTGGCTTTATGGGAAAATTAGGAGAATTGGTCAAAAAAGCGATTGATTGTTGCATTGAATAATGAAAAAATATGTTTGAACGCACACAAGATCTTCGACTTTCGGTGATAAAACAAATGGAAATTCGAGCTTCCAAGTTTCCGGATGTCATCTCTCTGGCGCAAGGTGTGCCCAGTTTTGATACGCCGTCAGGAATAAAAAGACGCATAGAGTTGGCACTGCAAAAGGGAGTTGTTTCCAAATATTCACTTTCTCCGGGACTTTTGGAACTACGCGAACTGATCGAAGTCAAGTTGACCGAGGATAATATGTTTTATGATTTTGAAAAAGAAATTATTGTGACTGCGGGTTCGATTGAAGGAATCACTGCCACACTTTTGGCGATTACCAATTCGGGAGATGAAATAATTATTCCTGAACCAACTTATACTTCATATCGTGAAGTGATCACGCTTTGCGGTTGCGTACCAATTTTTGTGGGACTCAATGAAGAAAAGGGTTGGAGTTTTGAACTTTCGAAATTTGAAAAAGCCATTACGCCTAAAACCAAAGCTATTTTTTATTGTAATCCTAACAATCCCACGGGCACTATTTATTCTAAAGAACAACTTTTGGGTTTGGCCGAATTAGCTAAAAAACATAATTTATTTTTAATCTCGGATGAAGTGTATAAGGATTTTACTTTCGCGAGAAAAGAAAAAGTTTTTAGTTTGGCAGAAATTCCCGAACTACGAAAAAGAGTGATTCGACTTTTCAGTTTTTCCAAATCATACGCGATGACAGGGTATCGTGTGGGGTATCTTCACTGCGATGAAAGTGTAACGCGAGAAATTTTAAAAGTGCATGACTCACTTGTCACTTGTGCGCCCGTCATTTCTCAATATGGCGCCATGGGGGCACTGGAGATGGCGCAAAAAGATGTAGTTTTTTTCAATGGTGAATATTTGAAACGGCGGGATTTGATTTGCACGCGACTCGATAAATTGAAAAATATTTTTAGCTATGTCAAACCAGAAAGCGCCTATTATGTTTTCCCAAAAATAATGAAAAAAGATTTTGATTTTGGAACGCTGGAAGCACCGGAAAGTTTTTCTTTTAAATTTGCTTTTTGGCTCTTAGAAAAAGCGCAAGTAGCAGTTGTCCCCGGAGTGGCCTTTGGTCAGAGTGGCGAAGATCACATTCGTTTGAGCTTTGGTCGAACCGAAGCCGACATCAATCGAGCGTTTGATAGGATGGAGAAGATTT
>PCRW01000007.1:784-2212 GCA_002772115.1 Candidatus Moranbacteria bacterium CG23_combo_of_CG06-09_8_20_14_all_35_22 | reverse complement strand
TCAATCAACGGCAACTAATGAAAAATTTTGGAGAAAATCAAGTTGCTCAAACAGTAATTTCTCAAAAAATTTAGTTCTTCAGTAGTTTCAAAAATATGAAATTTTTTTGCAAAACAATTCTGAAATATTATCTGAAATATGTGACAAAAATAGTCCTAGCTATTCATCGGCCCACTGTGGTGGCGATTTCTGGCAGTTCCAATAAAACTTTTATTCGAGATGAAGTCCGAAAAATTTTGGAAAAAAAAGGAAAAACGGTGCGAGCTAATCCAAAAAATTTCAACACCGAGATTGGTTTGCCCTTAGCAATTCTCAATGTCGAGAGCGGATATAATTCCTATCGCGCGTGGCTTCCAATTATCGGGAAAGCTTTCTGGGCAATTTTTCAAAAAAACTTTCCCGAATTTTTAGTGCTGGAATTAGGCGTTTCTCAAAAAGGGGATATGCGTTACCTGCTTTCTATTATTAGGCCAAAAATTTCTATCATTTGCGAAATAAATCAAAGATACATCGAATCTTTTTCTGGCATGGATAATTTGTTTTTAGAATATCAATATTTAGCCCAGCAGACTTTGCAATCAGGCGCGCTTATTTTGAATTATGATAACGCGCGAGTGAGAAGTTTATCCAAAAAAACGCACGCTCGAGTTGAATATTTTGGGAAAACCGAAAAGACAGAAATTTTTCAAATCAAGAAAATTGAAAGGCAGAAAGACGGGCAAAAATTTTGGCTTAAATATAATAATAAAACGCAAGAATTTTTCACGCCTCGCTTTGGTGAGCATAATATTTATGCTATGACGGCTGGAAAAGTTTTTGAATACATATTAAATGAAAAATAAAATTGCTGGCTACGGGAAAAATTTATCTACGCGATCGCAATAACTCTCATGGTAGCCATTATCAGTTTGTATTTGGTGCGTATTTTTAAGGATAAGCCTGAAGAAAAATAAGAAATTAAATAAAATTATAAATGGGGATAACTTTCCTGTTTTTTTCTTGATTTTATGGTAGAATATAGAAGTGGAATTGTATAAAAAATATTCCTAAAAAAGATCTTAAAAAAAGATAATTTTTTATCTTATTTTAGGCTAAATCTCAACCCCCTCATTCGACGGTAAAATGAGGACATGATAAATTAGAAATTTAGGTATGTAATTAAAATATATGAGAAAAAATACAAATAAACCGCAAATCGCCATTTATAAAACTTTTGGTGATGAACAAAAAATTAGCGTTAGGATTGAAAATGAAAATGTCTGGTTGACGCAAAAATTAATCGCGGAACTTTTTAATGTTGATGTGCGGACTATCAATGAACATTTGAAAAACATATTTTTAGAGCAGGAATTAACTGATAATTCAACTATCCGGAATTTCCGGATAGTTCAAAAAGAGGCTTCAAGGGAGGTTACGCGAGATGTGAAA
>PCRW01000007.1:0-756 GCA_002772115.1 Candidatus Moranbacteria bacterium CG23_combo_of_CG06-09_8_20_14_all_35_22 | reverse complement strand
AATGGGCAACAGAAAGACTGCGTGAATATTTGGTTAAGGGTTTTACAATGGATGATGAACGGCTTAAGCAAGGCGGAGGACGAGCGAGATATTTTCAAGAATTGTTGCAAAGGATTCGTGATATTCGAAGCAGTGAGCGGATGTTTTATCAAAAAGTGACTGACATTTATGCGACGAGCATCGATTATGAGGTTGATGCGCAAGAAACGCAGAAATTTTTTGCCACCGTGCAAAACAAAATGCATTATGCTGTGCATGGACATACGGTGGCGGAAATTATTGCAAAACGCGTCGATAGCAAAAAACCATTAATGGGACTTACGAGTTTCAGGAGTGAATATATTACCACGGAAGATATTGCAGTTGCGAAAAATTATTTGACCGAAAAAGAAATAAATCAGTTAAATCTAATTGTATCGCTCTATATTGATTTTGCAGATTTGCAAGCTTCTAGTGGGCGATTAATGAAAATGCAAGATTGGATCAAAAAACTAGATGAATTTTTGATTGTTTCTGAAAAAAATCTTTTGCATTCAGCTGGTAGCGTAAGCGCAAAACAGGCACAGCAAAAAGCACTTATTGAATATGAAAAGTATCGTCAAGATGAAGATAAAAATTATATTTCAGATTTTGATAGGGAGGTGAAGAAATTGTTGGAAAAGAAAAAGCTGAAAAATAAAAATTCAAAAATTTAAACCCAGAATTTTTCTAAAATCAAAACTAAAATTTACTAATATTTATTTTCCCAATAATAAC
>PCRW01000069.1 GCA_002772115.1 Candidatus Moranbacteria bacterium CG23_combo_of_CG06-09_8_20_14_all_35_22 | reverse complement strand
AGAATCATTAGGATGATTCTGTGCGAAAGCACTGTTATTAAGCAACGAGTCTATTATATAGCCAATAATATTTATAAAATAATCAATCAAAACGGGGAGTCATTGAGAATTTTTTCAATGGCGCCCTTTTTCTTGCAAAAAATTGATAATTATATTATTATAAAGCCAATATGAAAACAATTAATTTTGGTGAACACTTGACTATTGATGGTTATAAGGGAGATTTAGAAAAACTTAATAACAAAAAGCTAGTAGAGGAAGCTCTAAATGAACTTCCGGAAATTTTAAAAATGAAAAAACTTTCAGAACCGCAAGTATATTTTGCTTCAGAAAATGACAAAAAAGATCCTGGCGGATGGAGTGGTTTCGTGATAATATCAGAAAGTCATATAAGTATCCATACTTTTCCTCGTAGAGGCTTTGTATCGGCTGATGTTTACAGTTGCAAAAATGGGATGGATAGAGAAATTATAAAAAAATATTTCATGGAAAAATTTGGACTTAAAAAAATAGAAGAACATTTTATTCTTCGTGGTACTGAATATCCAAAAATTAATATCTATCAAAAAATAATGAAAAAAAGATTAAGAGTGCTGTTTATTTCCGGAGAACTTATTGCTGGAGATTTGGCATATCGTTTGAAAAAAGAAGGTTGTGATGTAAAGATGTATATTGAAGAAAAACCATTAAAGAGTTGTTTTGATGGAATGGTGGAAAAAACTACGAATTGGAAAAAAAAGTTGGGCTGGGTTGGAAAAGATGGCTTAATTGTTTTTGATGATGTTGGTTATGGAATGGAGCAGAAAAAATTAAGAGAAAAAGGTTATTTAGCGGTTGGAGGAGGGTTTGATGGAGACAAACTTGAATTAAATAGGGTATATGGTCAAGAAATTTTAAAATTATATGGTGTAATAGATGGCAATTTTAAAACACAAAATTTTACTGTTGATTCTGCTATAAAATATGTAAAAAAAAATAAAGGCGAATGGGTTATAAAACAAAATGATCATAATACAGCTTTAAATTATATTGGTAGTTTTGATGATGGTTCTGATGTTATAAGTATACTTGAAAATTATAAAAGTAATTTTGGCGGTTTATGCAGTGTATCACTTCAAAAGAGAGTTCGAGGAGTAGAAATTGCCATAGGAAGATTTTTTAATGGAAATGATTGGGTTGGCCCTTCTGTTATAAATTTTGAACATAAACATCTTAACAATGATGATATTGGACCATTAGGCGGAGAAACAGGAACTCTTATGTGGTATGAGGAAGATGAAAATAATAAACTTTTTAAAAAAACACTTAATAAAATTAAACCACATCTTAAGAATAATAATTATGTGGGATATATAGATATCAATTGTATCGTGAATAAAGATATAGTTTTTCCTCTTGAGATTACTTCAAGGTTTGGATCTTCAACAATAGAAACTCAAAGCGAACTTCAAATATCTCTATGGAAAGATTTTCTTTTTTCACTAGCTAAGAAAGAAAAATATAAACTTAATTATAAAAAAGAATACGGAATCTGTGTTGCATTAACAGTGCCTCCTTTTCCATATAGAACAAAAGATAGGAATATTATTAATAGTGGAGTAAATGTTATATTCAAAAAAGAAATATCTGAAAAAGATATGTCTCATGTACACTTTGAGAATATTAAAAAAATTAAAAATACTTATTTAACTGAAGGTGATCTCGGTTATGTTTTGTATATAACTGGTTCTGGAAAAACTATTGAAAAAGCTCGAAATAAAGTATATGAAATTATAGATAAAATTATTATACCAAAAATGTTTTATAGAACTGATATAGGATTAAGATTTTTTAAAAAAGATCAAAAATTATTAAAAAATTGGGGATGGATATAAATCACAATAATCAAACAACGCTTAATAATAAAAAGTATATTGGCAGTTGCTGTGGCAATAGCTTTGTTATTTTAGATTGTCGAGAAAATAAATTAGATAGACAATATAAAATTGATTTTGCGAAAGAAAATATTGTTAAGCATGAAGTTGATTCCGTTCTTTTTTTAGAAGATTCTGATTTTGATGTTCTTATGGAAATTTTTGAAAAAGATGGATCTGAGTCAGATTCTTGCGGAAATGGAACAATTTTAATTGCCAAAATGCTAGGACTAAATAATGGAAAAGTAGAGATGAAAGATAATGCCGCTATGATTAAGGGTGATTCAGAAAAGCAGTCAATATTAATGAGTATGAAATTTGCGTATATTGAAAAAGTTAAAAATAAAGAAAATTGTGTGTTTGTAAAGTTTGGAGAGCCTCATATTGTTTTTCTTATTGATGATATGGAAAATTTTAATTTGGAAAAAGAAGGAAAGGAAATGCAAAGAGATTATCCTGGTGGAGTTAATGTAGATGTAATTCAAAAAATTGAAGAAAATAAATATTTAATAAAAACATATGAGCGGGGAGTATTCGCAGAAACAAAATCATGCGGAACGGGTTCTTTATCTGCGTATATGGCGCTTAATTATTTTGCCGGAGGACATCTTAAAAAAAATCCAATTGAATTAATAAGTTCAGGCGGAATACATTGGGTTGGGAAGGAAGGGAATATGTTAAGGTTAGAAACTTTAAAAAAGTTTTGTAAAATTAAAAATTTGAAATAAAAATTAATTTTAAAATAATATTATGGATTATAATTTAATATCTAATATCAAAAATTGTTATGTTGAAATTCCTAGTTTATTGTATTATTCTCATATTCCACCAGCAATTCTTATTCTAATTTTGGGTTTTTTTGTTTTATTCCAAAATAGAGAAAATAAACTTGCTGGAAAGATTCTATTTTCAATATCTATTCTATTTTCTCTTTGGGTTTTACTTGAGGGGGCAATATGGCTTTTGTATAGTAGTAAGACGATGTCATTTCTTTGGTCATTTCTTGGTTTGCTTTATGTGCTTTTACATATGCTGTGTTTATATTTTATTTATGTTTTTATTGAGAAAAAAGACATTTCTTTTAAAAATAAAATTATTTTATCATCATTATTATTACCACTTATTATATTAACACCAACAAAATATAATATTGGTAAATTTGATGAAACAAATTGTCAATCGATTGAGGGTAGTTATTTTATCGAATACAGATATATTTTAGGAATATTTTTTCTTATTTGGATAATTAGTTTTTTAATTTATAAATATAGAAAAGCTCAAAAAGATTATCGAAAACAAATAGCTCTTGTTGGTTTGGGTACAATCTTGTTTTTATTAGTTTTTTCTTGGTCTGAAATTGCTGGTAGCATAACGGAAAATTTTGAAATTACCCAATACGGTTTATTTGGTATGCCTATACTTGTGTCCTTCCTTGCTTATCTCATCGTCAAATTTCAGGCGTTTAATATAAAGATGTTTGGGGCGCAGGCACTAGTAGTGGGGTTGGTGATTCTCATTGGTTCGCAGTTCTTTTTTGTGAGAAATTTCACTAATCAAATTTTGACTGGCATAACGCTGGTGTTGGCGGTTGTTTTTGGTTGGGCGTTGATTCGGTCGATCAAGATAGAAGTGGAGAGGAAAAACCAGTTGCAGGAAATGTCCAATCGCTTGGCGCAAGCTAATGACCAATTGCGAAAATTGGACAATGCCAAGTCGGAATTTATCTCGATTGCCTCGCATCAATTGCGCACGCCCCTCACCGCGATTAAGGGTTTCATTTCTTTGATTTTGGAAGGATCATACGGAAAGATAAACGCAGAAATCAAAGATGTGCTCAACAAAGTGTATCTTTCCAATGAGCGACTCATTGAACTGGTGGAAGACCTTTTGAATTTGTCGCGGATTGAATCCGGCCGAATGGAATATAAATTTGAAAAAATAAATTTGGGCGAAGTTTGTCAGGAAATTTATGACACTTTTGTTTTGCGCGCCAAGGAAAAAAATTTGGATCTGGATTTGGTTTTGGATAAAAACTTAATGATGGAAGCGGTGACGGACAGAAACAAAATCCGCGAAGTCATTTCCAATTTGGTGGATAATGGTTTGAAGTATACGCTTAAAGGTGGAGTGAAGATAAAATTGACGGAAATTGAGGAAAAAATTCAAATTGCTATTATCGACACAGGCATTGGTGTGCCAGAAGAAGAAATTCCTTATCTTTTTTCTAAATTCTCCCGTGGCAAAGACATTTTCCGTCTAAACGCCGGAGGCACGGGCCTTGGACTGCATGTCGGCAAAAAAATGATCGAAGCTCTCGGCGGTCGCATCTGGGTGCAGTCCGCCGGCACGAATCTTGGTTCAACTTTCTTTATTGAAGTGCCGAAAGAGCGGGGGGAGGAGAATTAGGGCGCTTATTGCTTTTTGATTTTGCTTGTAGTAATATTAGACTATGAGTGAAGAAATGGAGAAAAAAATTCAAGAAGTGGCGAATAAAATCGTCAAAGATTATAATCCCGAAAAGATAATACTTTTCGGTTCTTATGCTTGGGGAAATCCTACAAAAGATAGTGATGTAGATTTGTTTATAGTGAAAGATAGCCCAAAAAAAGGCAGAGGAATTGCTTATGAAATTGACAGATCAATTTTTCCGCGTCCTTTCGCTATTGATATATTGGCTTATACTCCAACAGAAGTAAAAGAAAAAATAGAAAAAGATAGAAACCTTTTCATAGAAGATGTAATAAATAATGGTAAAATACTTTATGCCAAATCTTAAAATAACCAAGTATGTTTCCGATTGGTTAAAGCGGGCAGAAGATGATATTGCAACAGTCGAAATTCTTATTAAAGAGAATATATCTCCAAATAGCATTTGTTTTCATTGCCAGCAAGCGGTTGAAAAACTTCTGAAAGGTTTTTTGGCGTATCAGGAAAAAAATGTGCGTAAGGTGCATGATATCAGAATGCTTGTTTCTTTGTGCGAGGAGATCGATAAAGAATTTTCAGATTTGTATGACGAAGCCGATTACTTTTCAAAATTTTATATTGAAACTCGTTATCCTGGAGATTTTCCAGAATTTTCTTGGCAAGAAGCCAAAGAGGCCTTTGAAATAACAAAGAAAATCAAAGAGTTTGTTTTGGCAAAAATAAAATAACTTTTTATAAAAATCTGGGTGCAGTCCGCCGGTGCCAATCTTGACTTGCATTTCATTATATAGTATTATGTATATATAATAAAATTTCAATATTTTACAACATATGAACAAAATAATGAATAGAAAAGAGGTTTTAGAAATACTGGAAGAGTGGAACTTCTGGAAGAAAGATTTGAAAGTTGGGATCAGTCGAGACCCTTATCTTAGGGTTTTAGAAAAAAGACTTTCTAGCGAGCAGATAAAGGTAATAATGGGAGCTAGACGAAGTGGAAAATCTTTTATAATGCGACAACTTGCCAAGTGGCTAATGGATGAGAAAAAAATAAACAAATATAATATCTTGATAATAAACTTTGAGGATCCTCGATTTTCTGGTCTCAACACCAAGCTTCTTCAGCAAGCCTTTGATGTTTATTTGGAAACTTACAAACCAACTGGAGAAATATATGTTTTTTTGGATGAGATACAGGAAATTCCAAGCTGGGAAAAATGGGTCAGAACAGCACAGGAACTAGATAAGGCTAATATAATTGTTTCAGGTTCAAATTCAAAACTTCTAAGCAGTGAGTTGGCAACGGTGCTCACTGGCAGGCATTTGGATTTGACTGTAATGCCTTTGTCATTCTCCGAGTTCCTAAAATTCAAGGGAATAGAGATAAAAAATGATATTGAGCTTATTAGAAATAATATTGAATCAAGGGTATCACTTGCTGAGTATTTGAATTTTGGTTCTTTTCCGCTAGTAGTATTAGGTCAAGACAAAGAAGGCACACTATTATCATACTATGATGATGTTGTTAACAAGGATTTGATAAAGCGTTATAAGATAAGAAAAACTGAAGAAATAAAAAGTTTGATAAAATTCTATTTAAGCAATATATCCTGTCCCATAACCTTCACCTCCTCGGGAAAATTTTTGGGCATATCCGCTTTGTCAACCGAAAGATTTTCAGCCTATCTTGAAACTTCCTATCTAGTGTTTTTTCTTAAGAGATTTTCTTTTAAATTTAAAGAACAAGAGAAAAGTCCACGGAAGGTTTATGCAGTTGATACTGGCCTTGCTAATATGGTGGGATTTAAATTCAGTAGTAACTCAGGAAGACTGGCGGAAAATTTAGTGTTTCTTGAGTTAAAAAGAAAAACATACGATAATCCTTTTTTGGAAATATATTATTGGAAAAATGCAGTTAACGAAGAAGTTGATTTTTTGGTGAAAGAAGATACAAAAGTCAAAGAACTAATTCAGGTCTGTTGGGATATTGAAGATTTAAATACCAGAAAGCGAGAAACAAAAGCATTACTGAAAGCGATGGACGAATTTAAGTTGAAAAAGGGACTCATTATAACCGAAGATTTTGAAGGTGAAGACGATTATAATGGAAAGAAAATTCGCTATGCGAGCCTTAGAAGATGGTTATTGGGATTATGAGAAAATTATAAAAATACAAAATTTAACATATGGAAAGAAAATTTGGTGTTGCTGTAAAGGCGATAATAAAAAATGAAGATGGTAAATATTTAGTTCTCTATAAAAGTGAAGCTGAAGAAATAAATCCAAATGAAATAGATATCCCTGGAGGTAGAATTAAATTTGGTGAAAATCTTGAGGAAAGCCTAAAGCGAGAAATTGAGGAGGAGATAGGAATAAAGATTGAAATAATAAAGCCAGCACGCACATGGGGATTTGTAAAAGACGATTTGCATTTAGTCGGAATAACTTTTCTAGCTAAATATATTAGCGGAAAAATTAGACTGAGTGGAGAACACACGAAATATGAATGGATAGACAAAGAGATAACCTTGACAGGAGATTATCCCAAATGGATAAAAGAAGAATTTGAAATATCAGAGTAGTATCTTTTTTTCTGAAAATTCCAAAAGACCATATGGAATAATTTTTAAAACTCAACACAGTAAATCATAAAGAATTTATAGCTTCTTTTTATTTTTTATAACATATGGTATCATATTTTTATGAAATGTTTATTTTGTGAAATTGCAAGCAATAAAATCACTTCATTTAAGGTTTGGGAAAACGGGGAATTTTTTGCTTTTTTAGATATTGCACCTATCAATCCTGGTCATATTCTTATAATCCCGAAAATTCATGTGAAAGATGTTTTTAGTCTTTCTAATGATAGTTATAATAGAATATTTCAAGTAGCGAAAAAACTCGCTAAACCACTCAAAAAAGCAACATTAGCAAAAGCAATAGGTTTGGCAATCGAGGGTTTGGGTGTTTCTCATGCACATATTCATCTCGTTCCGATACATAAAGGCAATGATTTGAATCCCGAGAGAGCAAAAAAAGCATCATTAGCAGAACTCAAAAAAATGCAAAAAATACTTTTGAATAGTTTTAAGGGTTTATGAAAATAATATGCCAACTATCAAATCTAAAAAATTTATTTTTAAATTATTTTTCTATTGGTAAAATATCACATAAGCTATGTTTTGCAAAGTATATATGTTCTATTTGTAATAATGATGAAATGGTAGTATGATGCAGATGCAAGAAAGGTCAAAAAGTTATTTTTTAGACAAATTTTATGCTTGAATCTGATAAAAAAAATAGCGGAGATTCTAAGGATCTTGTTTTCAAGTCTTTTTTAAGTGAGATTAAAAAGCGAGATGTACATTTTCTTTTTGTGATCCATCTTACTCGAACAATCGAAATTTTTATTGAAGACTGGTTGAAAAATTTCAACAACTTGGGAGTAATATCCATTCCTTATTCAGAGATAGCGGAAGTCAAGGAAAATATAAGTAAATATGCCCGCGTTTACAGTCCAAAAGATGTTACTGAAATACCAGATCTTATTGCTGATATTTGTAATGAGAATATTAGTAAAAAAATCTGTATGGTTGAAATCGGCGGATACTCCGCTTTGATGAAAAAAATTCCTGATAATATAATTGGGGCAGTGGAAGATACAAATCAGGGTCATTGGAATTTCAAAAAAAATGAATCTCGGCTCACATTCCCAGTGGTTAGTATAGCTCAAACTAATCTCAAAAAAATTGAAAATAAATTTGTCGGTTCATCAACTAGCTATTCTTTGGAAAAATTTTTGAGATATTATTTTCATAGGGATTTAATAGCGGTAAAAAATGTTTTAGTTATGGGATATGGAGAAATCGGTCGAGGAACAGCTAGAAAAATCAAAAGTACTATGGCGAATGTTTTTGTTTATGATAGCGATCCGGTGAATACTATGCTGGCAAGATTAGACGGTTTCAATATTACAGATAGAATTTCAGCTATTGCTCAAGCAGATATAATTGTTGGTGCTTCTGGACAAAAATCTTTACAAATGAGCGACATCATTTATCTAAAAAACAATGCCCTATTAGTTAGCGCTTCATCCAAGCAAGTGGAATTTCCAATGACTGAATTGGAAGAAAATATTATAAAAAGAAATGATCATATAAGTTCCTACAAATCAGAAAACGGACTTTTTTATGTTGCTTATAATGGATTCCCTATAAACTTTATCGATGATTCGGCTTTTGGAGAAATGTTTGATATTGTTATGTCGGGTCTTTTGTTATCTGCTGACTATCTCTTGGAATCAAATTTGTTGCCGAGAGTTTATGATTTGGAATTAAGACTGCAACAGGATGTGATTAGAAGATATTTTGAATTATATGAAGTGGATAATTATGAGGCAATACTTGAAACAGAAAAGATTAGGAAAAATCGTCATGATGCTGCCAGCGCTTTAATTATAAGCAAAAATCATTTTGGAAAATTATCTATCTTGCTTTTGAATCATCCAAAAATCGAAAAATGGATACCGATAGGTGGTCATGTAAAAAGATTTGAATCGCCAGAAAGTGCTGTTTTGCGAGAGCTGAAGGAAGAAATTGGCATTACCCCTTATTATTGGTTTGATAAAAGTTTCGAACAGTTATCCTCTGTGCCAGTTGTCTTTTGCGAAATGAAAGAAGAAATTCCTGCACATAATGATAGCCCTATACATTTTCATCGCGATTTTATTTTTGTGGCTATAATCGACTATTGTGTTGAAGAAAAAATTATTGGAGAAGTCCCAAAAGAAAAATTAAAATGGTTTGAGATTGATGATATAATAAAACCTAATTTTTTAGAAACTACCCCGGAAACATTGCAAATGATTAGTGAATTGAAAAAAAATGAAAAAGCATTATTAAATAAATTTTAGCATGTGCGATTAAATGATCGAAGCCCTCGGCGGTCGCATCTGGGTAGAGTCCGCCGGAACGAATCTTGGCTCAACTTTCTTTTTTATCTTCTGCCAATGCCTCGGTATTTGATGCCGAGCTTTTTAATTTTTTCTTTGTCAAGAGAGTTCACTCCATCTACGATTGCGCGAATGCCGAATTTTTTGAAAGTTTGCGGTTTGATAGCGGAAAAAACTTTATGGTTAGTGACAAAAATTATCGCCGTAGATTTTTTTAAAAAATCTTCCAAATTTTTTGCATCTGACATTGACGGAATAAAGGGATCGAAGCGGATGACACGCGCGCCTTTATTTTCAAGTTCCTCAATAATTTTAACTGCTGGTGATTCGCGTAGGTCATCCACATTGGCCTTGTAAGAAAGTCCCATTACTCCAACGGCTGTACTCTTTATCGGTAATTTCAATTCATTCAAAAGATCATGCATAAGTTCCACGGTATAAGCGGGCATAGAATTGTTGATTTCTCGGGCAGAGCGCAAAAATTTATGATCAAAGCCATTTTGTTTGGCGCGTTCAATTAAATAATACGGATCAACAGGAATACAGTGTCCGCCGACTCCGCGACTGGGGTAGTGCGCCATAAAAGCAAAAGGTTTGGTGGCAGCGCCTTCAATCACATTTTTTACATCGATATCCATTTTGGCAAAACTTTTCGCCAGTTCATTGACAAAAGCGATGTTGATATCGCGGAAAGAATTTTCCACTACCTTGCAAGCTTCGGCTTCTTTTATCGAACCCATCGCTTTTATCGGAGCATCGATAATGGATTGATAAAAATTTTTCGCCCAAAGTAATCCTTTTTTTGATGACGCACCGATTACGCGAGCGATGTTGCTCACATTATAGCCATGACTGATGGCATCTTTTCCTGGATTGATTCTTTCCGGACAATGGGCTAAGAAATAATCCTTGCCTTCAATTAGTTTGGCTTTTTGGAATAACGGCATAAGTACTTCTTCGCAAACTCCTGGGTTAATGGTGGATTCAATCACTATTAGTTGTCCAGCTTTTTTGTTTTTTATAATTAGCTCAACGGCTGAAATAAGCGGTTTAAAAATTGGATAAAATTTTTCATCTACAGGAGTAGGTACACAGACAATGACAATGTCCGCTTTTTGAAGAACAGTGGGATCAGAAGAAGCGTTTATTTTAGAAAGTAATGATTTTCTTTTTTCGATAAATTCTTCCTTGAAAGGGCTTTGTCCTTTTTGAATGGCTTGAATTTTTTTCTTATCTAAATCAAAGCCAAAAACTTTGTAGCCTTTTTCCACTGTGCGAATAGCGAGTGGCAAGCCAACATAGCCAAGTCCGATGACGGCGACAACTTTGGAATATTTTTTATTTTTTTGCATAATAATTAAGTTTATTAAGTTTTATATTTTCTAGCATACTACTAAAATAAGTTCTTGGCAAAAGGCTAATTTTGCGGTAGGCTTAAAAGTATGAAAATTAATCTTAGCCAATTTGCTGGATTTTGCGACGGCGTGAGAAGGGCTTACAAAATGGTAAGTGCTTTGGATGTTGCTCAAATTCCCAAGCCGATTTATATCTTAGGTTCTTTGGTGCATAATCCGGATGTAATCAAAAAAGTTGAGGAAAATGGTATTCAAAAAATAGATTATAAAAAATTTTTAAAATCTAAAGAAGGGGAAATCGGAACGCTTATCATCACAGCTCACGGTGTTGGACCGGAAATTTTTCAAATGGCAAAAAAGAAAAAAATTAAAATAATTGATACGACTTGTCCAAAAGTTATCAAAGTTCAACGCTTAGCCCAAATTTTTTCTAAAAGAAACTACGAAATAATTCTTATTGGGGACAAGGGGCATCGGGAAGTGGAAGGCATCAATGCTTGGGGCGAGAAAAAAGCGAAAATTATTTCTGCGGAAAAGGACTTTAAAAAACTTAAATTTTCTAAAAACAAAAAAATTGCCGTAATGAGTCAAACTACTCAAGATGTGAATTTTTTTGAAAAAGCCAAGGAATTTATAAAAAATAAAAATTCACACGCGGAAATTTTCTCTACTATTTGCTTGGCAACGCATGATCGTCAGGAAGAAATAAAAAAAATGGCTAAGAAAAATGATGCAATTATTATCATCGGCTCGAAGGAAAGCGCCAATTCGACTAGGCTTTTTGAAATTGCCAAAGAAAAAAATCCAAAAACTTATTTTATAGAAAACTCCAAACAACTGGAAAAAAAGTGGTTTGTCGGAGTGGAGAAGGTTTTAGTTTCGGCTGGAGCATCCACGCCGAGTTGGGTAATTGAAGAGGTAGTGGAAAAATTAAATAAATATAGGTCACTGAAAAATTAAAATTTTTTCGAAATTAAACTCGGACCCTGAATTTCCTTGCCAAAAATTTCCCTCAATCAAAGGCT
>PCRW01000031.1:12573-24296 GCA_002772115.1 Candidatus Moranbacteria bacterium CG23_combo_of_CG06-09_8_20_14_all_35_22 | reverse complement strand
AAATGAGAGCCTAATAAAGAAAATCTCCAATCGAGACGCCATTTACTCTTATCCGAGTAAAATGGAGACTGAATGTTAATTGTTCAGTGATTATTTATTAGTAAATAGTTAATAGTAATTAGGAGATCTTAGCAGGTTCAATCGTCTCGATTGAACCGTAATATTTCTGGAAAAATAAATTTATTGGTAAGAACTATGCGATTCAGGCGAGACGCCTGAACCTGCAATAGTAAATTTATGCAATTTCAAAAAACAAAATTGAAAGACGCTTACATAATCAAGCCTCAAGTTTTTGGTGATCATCGGGGATTTTTTTTGGAGTCTTATTCTAAGAAAAAATTTGAACAAGAGGGGATAAACACTGAATTTGTGCAGGACAATCATTCGCGATCCGAAAAAAAGGGGACCTTGCGCGGAATGCATTTTCAAGCTCCGCCTTATGCGCAAGCCAAATTACTTCGAGTGATAAAAGGTAAAATTTTAGATGTAATTGTTGATCTTCGGCGCGGTAGTGAAACTTTTGGTCAATGGGAAAGTTTTGAATTATCTTCAGAAAATTTTCAAATACTTTTTGTACCACGCGGTTTTGCTCACGGGTTTATGACACTCGAAGATAATACGGAAGTTTTGTATAAAGCGGACAATTTTTATGAACCGAATTCTGAAGGAGGAATTGCTTGGAATGATCCCGAATTAAAAATAAATTGGCCGATTGAAAATCCAATTCTTTCCGAGCGCGATACAAAATGGCCAATGCTAAAAAATTTAGATAATCCTTTTTAGGAAATTTTATAATTTTTAATTTTGTAATTTTTAAATAATGTTTTAATTTCTAATGTTTAAAAAATTAGAAATTTAGATTTATTTACAAAATTAAAAATTCAAAAATTAAAAATTAATTTGTAAATATATTTATGAGTAAAAAATTATTAGTCACAGGTGGCGCGGGGTTTATCGGTTCAAATTTTATTCATTATTGGATTAAAAAACATCCCGAGGATAAAATTGTTAATTTAGACGCGCTCACTTATGCTGGCAATTTGGAAAATTTAAAATCCATTGAAACCCCGCCTCGCGTCGACGAAGCGTCTCCGCGAGTCGAGGCGGGCAATCCTAATTATAAATTTATAAAAATAAATATTTGTGAGAAAGAAAAAATCAACGAAATAATTTCCATAGAAAAACCGGACGCCATTATTCATTTCGCCGCTGAATCGCATGTGGACCGTTCAATTTTAGGACCGGAAGAATTTGTCAGAACTAATGTGCTGGGAACATTCAATCTTTTGGAATCAGCCCGCCAAAATGGCAACATCCGCTTTCACCACATTTCCACGGATGAGGTTTTTGGCTCACTAGGCCCAAATGACACACTTTTCAATGAAACTACTCCTTATGACCCCAGAAGCCCTTATAGCGCTTCAAAAGCGTCTTCAGACCATCTAGTTAGGGCTTATTTTCATACTTTTGGCTTGCCGATAACCATTTCCAATTGTTCAAACAACTATGGACCATTTCAATTTCCGGAAAAACTAATGCCACTTTTTATAACCAACTTGATAGAAAATAAAAAAATTCCGCTTTACGGTGATGGCATGAATGTGCGTGATTGGCTTTTCGTGGAAGATCACTGCGAAGCCATTGATTTAATTTTGCAAAAAGGAAAAATTGGAGAAACTTATTGTGTCGGGGGAAACTGCGAAAAAACCAACAAAGAAATTACTTATAAAATTTTAGAACTTTTAGGAAAAGGGGAGGAGATGATTGAATTTGTAGCGGATCGCAAAGGTCATGATCGGCGCTATGCCATTGATTCGTCAAAAATTCAGCGCGAACTTGGCTGGGCGCCAAAAAATAATTTTGAAAGTGGAATTGAAAAGACAGTTACTTGGTACCAAGAAAATGAAAA
This sequence comes from Candidatus Moranbacteria bacterium CG23_combo_of_CG06-09_8_20_14_all_35_22, assembly GCA_002772115.1. GTDB lineage: Bacteria > Patescibacteriota > Minisyncoccia > Moranbacterales > UBA2206 > UBA2206. Next base: position 22,387 of record PCRW01000031.1, on the reverse strand, counting down.
TTGGTGGAAAAAAATAAAATCTGATAGATAATCCCTTGGAGGTTCAACCTCCAAGAGGGAGGTTGAACCTCCTTGAAGAAAAATTATACAGCTAGATAAGGTTTCTAATTATTCACTTCTACTCCGAAAATAATATTTTTTTCGGGAAAATTTATTGAATACAAACTGCTTGTATCATTTTTATTGTCTATAAAATAAAGTTTTTCCAATAAATTATTGTAAATAACGAAAGGATTTTGATTTTGTGTATTGACCAAATCCATACAATTTAGTTGATCGCGCGGATCAATCTCAATTATTTTTATAAATTTTCCGGAATTAAAAATGATATGTTCATAATCGGAAAACCATTGCACATTTTTTATCGGTTCGCTATAGCGAGTGATATTTTGTATTTCATTTTCCTGTCGAACTGGTTGAGATAATTGATCGCGCAGAAAATAAACATAGATTTCATTGCTTGACCAGAAAAGAATTTTTTTGCCGTCGCTAGAAAAATGCGACTCTTCAATATTCTCTCCTAATTTTCTAAAATAATCTCCTCGCTCGCCGGAATTTCGAAGATAAAAATCTTTATTTTCCAAAATCAAGGCTATTCGCAAATCATCATAGGCGACGATAGTGGCAATTTTTGAATTTTGCGATTGAGGAAAACTACTGGTAATTTGAATCGGTGCATCTTCTCCTGTTAAACTTTTTTTGAATATCAAACTAGAATCATTTGCATAATAAATATAGGTTTCAGACAAATTATAGCTTGAAACATCTGACGAAATCCGTACTATTTCTTGAGGATTTTTTATATTAATTCGAAAGAGATCGCTTCCGTCCATAAAAAACAAATGATTATTTTCTTTAGGATCCCATCTGGCATCATGAATATTTTTTTTGCTAGAAATTTCCGCTAGATTAATTTTATTTTCCGCTTTGAAATCATAAATAAAATAATTATATTCATATTCATCCAGTTGGATTTTTCTTTTAACTGGAATGGATAGAAAAGCATTATTTGGGGACCATTCAATATTTTCTTTTTTTTGTTCTTCCAAAAATTGCCACTCCAGAAAATCAAGCTCTTTTTCAATCTCATTATTTTCTAAGTTTAAAACTTTAACTAGCAAATCATTTTCTTTGGTCGTGATATAAGCTAGCAAATTATTTTTTGGAGAAATAAAAAACTTTTCAATTCCCACTGTGTTGAAATCAGTTTTTTCATAATTATTTCTAACTAGAAGGATATTCCAAAATTCACTAGCAACTCCGCTGTGAACTTTGACATTTTTGCTCCAAGGGCGAAAATCGTGAGCTGAAATTTCAAAATTATATTCTCCTGGGATAAGACCGGAAAGACTATAGGAATTATTGATTATATTTAATCGCCTAGCTTCAAAGGGTTCGTTATTTATTTTTATATCAACGGTTTGCGGATTAGATTTGAAAGTTATTGTTCCACTATGCACAAAAACACCCCGATTTGTATCGAAGCGATAACCCTTAGCATTCAAGATGATAACTGGCGCTGTTATCAAAAATAAAACTACCAGCGTCCAAAAAAATACTTCTCTTTTCCAATCTTTCATATTGGTTATAATACTATTCAAATCGGTTTTTGTCCAATTTTGGCGGGTTGACAAGTTGGCTTCGGTGCGATATAGTATTGAGGTAATTTACCCCCACACCAAAACTCTTAATTTTAGATAATGTGGGGTTTTTAAAAAGTAAACTAAATCTTCCAAGGCCATATTCTTTCTTAAGTTTTTGGTGTGGGGGTGAATAAAAACAGCTATGTTGGCAATTATTAAAACTGGAGGAAAACAGTATAAAGTAAAAGTTGGCGATAAAATTAAGGTGGAAAAATTGGAAGGTGAAGAGGGGAGTAAGATCATTTTTTCTGAAGTGCTTTTTTTGGGCGATGAAAAAAATGTTAAAATTGGCACCCCGACAATTTCTGGTGCTGTTGTAGAAGGAAAAATTCTCAAAACCGCTAAAGGAAAAAAAGTGACGGGAATAAAATTCAAAGCCAAGAAAAGATATAAAGTGAAATTCGGACACCGCCAGACTATGACGGAAGTGGAAATTACAAAAATTACTCGCTAATTAAGCACGAATCTTAAGCTAATTAAAGAGCGAATTCTATCTAGGGATTCGCTCTTATTCGTTTATAATTAGCTGGCATTAACGATTTTATTTTCTATTTATTATCGCTGAACCCAGCGTTAGCTCATCAGCGTACTCAATATCTCCACCTGTTGAAAGTCCGCGGGCTAGCTTGGTTATTTTTACATCGCTATCTTTTAACATTCTTGCGATATAAAGTGCTGTAGCGTCGCCTTCGGTGGTTGGATTCATCGCTAAAATTATTTCTTCTATTTTTTCCTCTCCCACTCTTTTTTCAAGTTCATTTAGCTTGAGTTGACTTGGCTCATCTTTTTTTGTGATACCTAGCGTTCCGCCCAAAACATGATACAGACCGGCATATTTTTTCGTTCGTTCAATCGCAATTATATCGAGCGGTTCTTCTACCACGCAAATTTTCTTTTGGTTGCGAGATTTTTGCGAGCATATCTCGCATAAATTTCCTTCGCTAATATTAAAACATTTTTCGCAATAACGCAAATTTATTTTCAAATTTGAAAGAGAATTGCCAAAATCAACCAACATTTCTTTATCTTGTTTAAAAAGATACAAAACCAAGCGCTCGGCCATTTTCGGACCAACTGACGGCAAGGAAGAAAAATAATCGATTAATTTTTTGAATGATTTAGGATACAAAATTAATTTTTAATTTTTAGAATTTTTAATTTTATAAATAAATTTTAATTTTTAATGTTTAAAAATTTTAGCATTAGAAATTATTTAAAAATTATAAAATTAAAAATTATAAAATTCTATTCAGTGTGTGCTCGTTCTAATGATTTAAAAGTTGTAGAATTTTCATTGAAATATAGTGACAATTTTCCAACTGGTCCGTTTCTGTGTTTGGCAATATGCACTTCCACGATATTTTTATTCGGCGTATCCGGTTTTTCGCGATCTTCACGGTAAAGAAACATTACCACATCAGCGTCCTGTTCGATTGAACCGGATTCACGAAGATCGGAAAGTTTTGGAATTTGCGGACTTCTGGATTCTACGGCGCGAGAAAGTTGAGAAAGTGCGACAATTGGAATATTGAGTTCGCGAGCGAGTTGTTTTAGGGCACGAGAAATTTCGGAAATTTCATTGACGCGATTATCACCACCGCCATTTCTTCCTTCCATAAGTTGCAAATAGTCGACTATGATCAGTCCGACATTATGTTCCGATTGAAGACGACGCGCCATTGTGCGCATCTCCATCACATTAGCTGATCCAGCATCGTCGATATAAATCGGTGCCTCACTAAGTGTTCCCATTGCTTCACCGATTCTTTGAAAATCATCATCACCTTCGCCAGTTTTGAGTCTACCAGTGCGAAGACGCCACAAATCAACTCCGGATTGGGCGGAGAGCATTCTGTCAATCAACTGATCAGAACCCATTTCTAAAGAAAAAATACCGACGGGAATTTTTTCCTTTACGGCAATTTGCCGAGCAAAATCTAAAGCCAGAGTTGTTTTTCCAATAGATGGCCGAGCCGCTAAAATAACCAAATCAGATTTTTGAAAACCAGCTAGAATATTATCCATATCAGGATATCCAGTTGGAATGCCCCGCAATTTGTGATCACCTTTATGAAGTTCATCAATGCGATTAAAAGCAGCTTCCAAAATTGATTTGATCGGCACAAAATCTTGTTTGATATATTTTTGCGAAACAAGAAATAATTTTTGTTCCGCCATATCAAGAATTTTTTCCATATCTTCTCCTTCTTGATAACCTAATTCTAAAATTTCACTGGCAGTAATAATTAATTTTCGCAAAGTGGATTTTTTTTGCACTACTTTGGCATAATGAGTGATATTGGAACTGGACGGAACAGAATTGACGAGTTCCGTGAGATAACTCGAGCCACCGATTTTATCCAGCTGTTTTTTTTCTTCCAAGCGATTAGACAGACTCAAAACATCAATCGGCTCGCGTTTTTCATAAAGTTCAATCATCGCTTCATAAATCAGATTATGATCATCTTTATAAAAATCTCCGAGACGCACCAAATTGGCTACTTTAATAATCGCATCTTTATCCAACATCAAAGCGCCCAAAACAGATCTTTCAGCTTCAATGTTTTGGGGTGGGAGTTTTAAGTCGTTATTTGAAGTGTTAGATTTTGCCATAAAATATTTGTCATTCCTGCGCAAGCGGGAATCTAGTGTAAAAATTAAATTTTATACACTAAATAATTAAACTATATCTAACTAATTTTAACGCAATTACCCAAGCGGGTCAACTTGCACTTTTACCCAGTTTATGCGCAAGTTATTATAATAAACTATCCTAACATCGAATGTTAGGATAGAATTTCTTTTATTTCTTTAAGGCTATTTGCCATAACTAGTTTTCTTCGCAGTTCCGAAGCTCTGGGGAAGCCTTTGACATACCAACTCATATGTTTTCGGATTTCAAAAAGTCCGCGCGCGCCTTTATTTTCGTGAATCAATTTAGCATGAAGAAGCATAATTTTTTTGATGTGTGGGAAATCAAATTTTTTGCAACCCTCGCCCTCTCCTCCATCTCCTCTCCCGAGTATGGGCGAGGAGGGTAATGGTGTTTTAATTTCCTCAAATATCCACGGTCGGCCCCATGCACCTCGGGCAATTCCTAGGCCATCAAGTAGCGGATAATCTTGCAAAATTTTTACAGCCTCTTCGGCGGAATTTATCCCACCATTTGCCAAAACAATTTTTTGTGGAAACATTTTTTTTATTTTTTCGACAATTTTAAAATCTACTGGTCCGGAAAATCCGCCTTCATAAGTTCGGCCGTGAATCATAATGGCCGAGTAGGGGAGATCGGCTGTATTTTTTATAAAATCTAGAGCCGAAATTCCTAAAGCCGGACTTTGGGAATTTTTTAAAAGTCCGGCTTTAGGATCGCCTACGCCTGCACGAATTTTTATAGATACCGGCAATTTGGTATTTTCACAAACAGCTGAAATAATTTCCCGCGCTAATTTTTTTTGCATCATCAATACGCAACCTGATCCATGACCAAAAACTTTCTTGGCGGGACAGCCAAAATTTATATCAATGCCATCCGGAATTTGCCCCCTCCTCTTTACTAAGGGGAGGGCTAGGGAGGGGTCCGAAATTATTTTGGTCGCCTTGGCAAAATGCGCTGGATCTTTGCCAAAAAGTTGCACGACATATGGCCTTTCGACTTTATTAAATTTTACCAATTCTAAAGTTTTCTGCGGTTTATAAAAAAGAGCCGAAACGCTTGCCATTTCGCTGTAAACCACATCGGCTCCATGCTTTCTACAAATTTCTCGAAAAGCGCTGTCTGTTATGCCCGCCATCGGCGCCAAAGCCAAGATTGGTTTTTTTATTTTTAACCAAAAATTATTCATATAAAATAAAAATTCTCAAAAGTGAGAGTTTTTTAAATTTACAATTCTAAAATTTATTAATTGGAAACCGATTGAAAATTGAAAAATGAAAATTATTCCGACATCTTTATATCTCCTTCGGGGGTTTCTTCTACCTTAAAACCCAAGGCTACGATTGCTTGTTTTAGATCTTCCACTTTTTGTTCAGCCGATTTAGGAATATCACAAGCGCAAGCATTTTTTTCAATATTTTTAATCAGACATTTTTTTATACATTCGTCAGTCATTTTTTTGTTATTTTATAATTATTATCTTTCAAATCCTCAATAATATATCCTGTTTCTTCAATTTTTTTACGCAGTTCATCTGATTTTTGAAAGTCTTTATTTTCCCGCGCCTGTTTTCTTTCCCCGGCTAACTTCACAATTTCTTCAGGAATATTTTCTTCTTCTTCTTTTATAATCAATCCAAAAACCTTATTAATTTTTTCCCAAAAACTCAAAATATTTTTTGCTGAATCTGCGCTCAATTTATTTTCCATCATCAATTTATTTGTTTCGGTAATAAGTTCGTATACAATTGAAAGAGCGAGGGGAGTGTTGAGATCATCATTCATTGCTTCTTCAAAGCGTTTCTGATAGATATGAGAAAAATCTATTTTTTCCAAATTTTCCAGAGGTTCAACCTTTGGCGCGCCAAAGGTTGAACCTTTGGAATCATCAGAAACATTTTTCAAATTACTCACCCAATCTGAAATTTTTTCCAAATTAACCTTAGCTTGAACAAGAACGCTAGGAGAATAATTAATAACACTTCTGTATTGCGAACTTATAATCCAGAGTCGTATTACCATCGGATCATATTCTTTTAGTATATCTTTTACAGAGGTATGATTGCCTTTTGATTTAGACATTTTTTCTCCATTGATATTGACCATATTCCAAAGTGTCCAATAATTGGCCATTTTTTTACCTAAATATGCCTCACTTTGAGCAACTTCATTTTCATTGTGCGGAAAAACATTTTCGTTTCCTCCACCATGGATGTCGAAAGTATCTTGACCAAGAAGATCGGCTGACATAACAGAACATTCAATATGCCAACCAGGATAACCCAAGCTCCAAGGACTTTTCCATTTTAAGATGTGATTTTCATTTGACTTTATCCAGAGAGCAAAATCTAGCTGGTTTTTCTTTTCAGGATTAGTTTCTATGCGCGATCCTTCAATTAATTCCTCAGTTTTTCTGCCGGAAAGTTTTCCGTACTGCGGAAATTTGGCTACAGAAAAATACACTGATCCGTTGGATTCATAGGCATATTCTTTTTCAATTAAGCCTTCGATAAATTTAATTATTTGTGCAATATATTGCGTTGGTCGAGGATTAAAATTAGCTGGTTTGATATTTAGAGATTTAAAATCTTCTTTGGCAGAATTGATATAATTTTCAACAATTTCCATCGGATCAATTTTTTCCGCCTTAGCTTTTTTTTCAATTTTATCTTCGCCTATTTCGGCGTCATTCACAAGATGCCCAACATCTGTGTAGTTCATAATAAATCTAACTTCATAGCCTAAATATTCTAAATATTTTCGAAAAACATCCATCGAAACATAACCGCGCGCGTGCCCGATGTGGCAATGATCATAAACCGTCGGACCACAAACATACATCCCAACTTTTCCTGTGTAAATCGGTTTAAATTCTTCTTTAGTTTTCGTAAGGGTGTTATAGAGTTTAAGCATTTTTTTCATTTACGAACTACCCGCCTCGACTCGCAAAGACGATTGCTCGTCGACGCGAGGCGGGCGAAATTAGCGAAATACGAAACACTTGAAAAACTTTTCATATTTTAGTAAATATTATAACCATTTTTTTATCTTGAAAATCGAAATCGTAATTCCTGAAAGCAAAAACATAATTGTCAAATGAATCCAGAAAGCACTTGGATCTTTGCCAAAAGGAATGTCGGCACTCATAGCTAAAATATTCGAATAAACAGTCATTGGAAGCATTACGGCGGAAAAAATTGTGAGCACTTTCATTGTAAGATCAAGCTTGTTAGAAAGCAGTGAGTTATTAGTTTCTTCTAATGATTCAATAGTTTCTTTAGCTGATTCTAAATTATTCCAAATTCTAATATTAGTTCCAATTAGATCTTGATAATAAGGTTTTAATTCCGGTTCAATTAATTGAAAATCTTTTTGCACTAAAGATTCAAAAACGCTTCTTTGTGGTTTCATAGTACGCCGGAAATTCAAAATATCTCTTTTGACCAGCGAAATTTCAAAAACCATTTCTTTTTCGTGGCCGGCAAAAATTTCATTTTCCACATTATCCAATTTATTAGAAATATGATCCAATTTCGGGAAGCAACTTTCCAAGAGCATTTCAATGATGAAACGAAGAAGCGCACTGGGGGATTGGTTCATATAAATTTCTTTTTTATCTTTATCATTTTTCAATTCATTGAAAAAATCATTCAATTGAAAAATATCACGGTCATGCGAAGTGATTAGGGTATTTTCACAAATGACAATGTCGATTTCCGCTGGATAAGTAGTTTTGTTTTCCGTGTCATAAAGCGGGATGTGAATGGAAAGAAAAAGAGAATTGTCATATTGGGTCGCTTTTGGTCGAAGAGTCGGCGTGGAAAATTCTTCAATAATCAAAGGATGAAGATTATATTTTTTTTGAATCGACAAAATATCATCCGCACTCGGTTCTTTGAAATAATGCCAAGTTAAATTATTGTGTTTGATTGTTTCCATGATCACTAATTGAAGCGAATGTTAAAGCAAATTAACGCTAATAACTTTTGCTTATAGTTTATATTTTTTTATGCTATCATTATAACAGTAAAAAACTAAAATGACAATTCCCGAAAAATATGAAAAGGATTATTTTATACCTCATTCGGTTTTACCAAAAAACATTGTCGCTTGATCACAGTTGGCTGTCTTATGTCACTTCGGAAAGATTTTGTCGATTCCATCCGTCTTGCAGTGAGTACACCTACCAAGCGATTGACCGCTTTGGAATTTTTCGGGGTGGATTTTTAGGACTCAAAAGAATCATCCGTTGCCACCCCTGGAACGACGGCGGGTATGATCCAGTGCCAAAAAAGCATGCCTGCCGAAGAGGTAGGAATAAAGCATATTAACAATTTCTTGCGACCGCAATTTTTTGTTCATATGCATAAAATTTAATTATTTTAATTTATTCACAACTGACAAGATTTTTTTCAAACATTGTCTTATATTATGATTACTGTTAGTATTATTCGTAATTAGTATATTCGTAAGAAATTAGCCCGCCTCGCGTCGACGAGCAATTGTCTTGCGAGTCGAGGCGGGTAATTAGTAAAGAAATTCATGCTCACTGACGAAGCTAAAATCAAAGTTCAGGCGGGGGCGGGAGGCAATGGAATTGTCACTTTTGACAAAATCAAAATGGCGCTTGGCCCAACGGGAGGACGAGGGGGAAATGGCGGAAGCGTCTATTTTATTGGCGTGGCGGATATTTTTGCTTTGAATAAATATCGTCATCTCAAAGAACATTATGCCGAAGATGGAAAAAAGGGGAGAGCTAATCGATCGGACGGACCGACGGGAAAAGATTTGATTCTCACTGTACCAATTGGGACAGTTATTCAACAATTAGAAACTGGAAAAATTATTGAAATTACCAAAGTTGGAGAAAAAATTCTCGTGGCTAATGGCGGAATTGGTGGACGGGGAAATTTTTATTTTCGTTCTGCTGTTAACACTTCCCCAGAACAATTTGAAACAGGCAAGTTAGGAGAAGAATATAATTTTTCTTTAGAACTTCGCCTCATTGCCGACATTGGACTAATCGGTCTTCCTAGCGCCGGAAAATCATCTCTTCTCAATGAACTTACCTCGGCCAATGCCAAAGTTGGCGCTTATCATTTCACTACGCTTGAACCAAATCTTGGTCCATTGGGCGATTTTATCGTTGCTGATATCCCTGGTCTTATTGAAGGCGCATCAAACGGCAAGGGCTTGGGAACGAAATTTTTGCGCCACATTCAAAGAACACGCATTTTGATCCATTGCCTGTCATTAGAATCAGAAAATTTACTCAAAGATTATAAAATAATTCGCAAAGAATTGGAAAAATATAATCCGGAACTTTTAAAAAAGAAAGAAATAATTTTGCTCACTAAAAGCGATTTAGTTTCAGAAAAAAAATTGGCGGGAGAAATAAAAAAAATCAAGGCAAAAATAAAGCAGACAATTTTGCCGGTTTCTATCCATAATTTTGAAGAAATTGAAGCCCTAAAGAAAAAATTAACTCGCTTATTGCCATAACTTTCGGTTGTATG
>PCRW01000031.1:1896-12559 GCA_002772115.1 Candidatus Moranbacteria bacterium CG23_combo_of_CG06-09_8_20_14_all_35_22 | reverse complement strand
TTTCCCTCAATCAAAGGCTACCAAAGGAAATTTTTGGAGGAAATTCGGATTCTCAAACAAGAATTTCTCAAAAATTTTAATTCTTCAGTGGTTTCGAAAAACAAAATAAACAATAAAAATAAATCGTCTTTTGGAGAATTTATGGCGAACAAAATAACCAAAGCTGTTGGGAGTTGGAAATTCATTATTTTTCAGAGCATCCTTCTTGCGATTTGGATTATTCTCAACATCACTGCATGGATAAATCATTGGGATCCATATCCTTTTATTTTACTTAATTTAGTACTTAGCTTTCAAGCTGCTTATACGGCGCCCGTAATCCTTATGAGTGAAAATCGACAAGCCAATAGAGATCGTCAGAAAGAAGCGCTCGATTTGGCGACTGACCGGAAAGCTGAAAGAGAAATTGAAGAAATAAAAATTCAGCTTGATCGCTTGGAAAAAAATAAAATTGATCAAATTTTAGATATTATCAATAAAAAAAATGACTAAAGAAATTATTTTAATAATCATTGTTGTTATCTGGACGCTTCCCTGGAAAGGTTTTGCACTTTGGAAATCGGCGCGCAAAGGAGATAGTATTTGGTTTGTTTTTCTTTTACTAATAAATACGCTGGCGATTTTGGAAATTTTATATATTTTTATTTTTTCCGAAAGGAAAATTTCCAAAAAAACTTTGCCCAAATAAAATTATGTACTGGATTTTTTTAGTCATTTTTATAATAACCGTGCTTGTTCCAGATATCGTCCGCGATAATTTTTATGCGATTTCTGAAACAAGATCTGAAGAGATCTTGATTTTTTTAATGGGTGCAATGGCTTTTGCTATTTTTATGAAAAACGAAAAACAGTTGATTTTTCATAAAAGAGAAAAAGAGAAAGATAAGAAAAAAATTGAGCAAACCGTAAAAGATCTAGTTGAATCATACAGCTATATCGGTGAAGTAAATCGCAAAATGGATCTTTTGATGAATACCGCCTTGGGACTTTCTGATCGTTCCGCGCTTAGCTCTTCGCACGAAAATGAAACTTACAAATCAATCGTGAGCGCTTCCAGTTTTCTCTTGAAAGCGGAATTTACTTCTTTGCGTTTTGTAAATATGGAAAATTTCAAAACCAAAAAAGAATTTCGTTCGGAAAATTCCGCAAAAACGATAAAAAATACTGTGTTGTCGGAAATAGAAGATCAAGCAACTGTAAAAAAGCATGAGGATTGTCTAATTATTTCTTCCAATCAAAAAATAAATGGCATCAAAAGTTATTTGATTATTTGCGATTTTGATGAAAAAGAAGAAGCTAACCTGAAAAATATTGAAATTCTCAAAGTCTTCGCTTCGCAAGCTCTCTTTTTATATTCCTATACCCACAAAGAAAAGGTAAACTGCCCACCGTGTTTAAAAGAGAAATAAATTTATTTCACCACTTCAAACCCTTTTTCTTTCCAAGCCTTGAAACCGTCGGAAAGAGTAAAAACATTGAGAATTCCCATATCGAAAAGTCGGACAGCGCCTTGAAAGGCTAGTATACCTGTGTCATCCAAGAGGACGATTCTTTTGTAAGTGGGGATTTCTTTTCGGCGAGCTTCCAAATTTTCCAGCGGAATATTGGCCGCATTTTTTATGTGTCCACTAGCATAATCTGTTGAACTTCGCAAATCGACTAAATACAAAATATTACTATTTTCGGCAATCAAATTTTTCAACTCATCACTTTTTATGTAGTTAACTTTCGATTGGTCAGAAAGAGAATTAGGGTCGCCAAATTCCACAGTTGGACTAAGCTCTGATACCCAGCTATAAATTCCGCCTTCCAGATAAATTATTTTTTCAAAACCTTCGGCGAAAAAAATATCCATTGCTTGTTTTTCCTCGGGTGTAAGTCCTAATTCATCCACGATACAGTAAGTTTTATTTTTTTCAAAAGAAACCACTTTTTCTTTCATATTTTCCAAAGAAATATTTTTTGAATCAACGATATGTTTTTTTGAAAAATTTTCCGCGTTGCGAATATCTAAAATTTCATAATTTTCTCCACTAATTATTTTTCTAAGCAGTTCTGCCGAACTAATGCCGATATATTTTTTCAAGTCATCTTTTTTTTCTTGTACTTGTTCTTGATTTGAAGCAATTTCTTTTTTCTTATTCAACCAAGATGATTTCAGAAAAAATAACACCGTCATCAAAACAATCAGAAAAAAACCGATAGTGATGGGCAGTAAATTATTTTTAGATTGGTTATGCATAATATTATTTTAGCACGCTTCCAAGAAAATTGGGATAACCGCGAATAAAATCCTCGATGCTAGCTTTATTTTTTCCTTCCAATTGGACTTCTTTCAAAATAATATTGCCTTTGCCGGTTTTCACTTTTATTTTTTCATTTTCTTGAAATATTTCTCCTAGTTTAAAATTATTTTCTTTCACATTTTTATCTAAATAAATCTGAATTAATTTTATTCTTAAGTTCTGCTTATTTTTTTGAAAATAAGAAAATATACCAGGCCAACTTTCAAATGCTCGGTAACGATTATAAATATCTTGAGTGCTATTATTCCAATCTATTTTCCCATCTTCTTTTTTGATCATTTGACAAAAAGTTGCCTGCGCCTCGTTTTGTTTTTTCGGCTCTATTTTTTTCTCAATCCAGAGCGGAATTGCTTTCACTAAAAGCTTGGCGGAAATTTCCGAAAGTCGCTTAGCAAGCTCCCTGTAAGTTTCCGTTTCTTTGATTGCAATTTCTTCTTGGAGCAAAATATCACCAGCATCAACCTTTTCTGTCAGAAGCATAATAGTGGCTGTCGTTTTCTTTTCTCCATTTAAGATTGCATTTTGAATCGGCGAAGCTCCGCGATATTTTGGCAAAGCTGAAGGATGAGTATTTATTATTCCATATTTCGGAATTTCTAAAACACTTTTTGGTAAAATTTTTCCGTACGCCGAGACAATAATAAGATCAGGGTTTTGATTTTTCAATTCTGAAATCACATTTTCATCAAATTTAATAGGCTCAAAAATTTTTATTCTTTTTTCTTCAGCAATCTTTTTGACCACTGATTTTTCCAAAGACTGACTTCGTCCAACTTTCTTGTCGCCTTGAGTATAAACCGAAATTATATTAAATTTATTTTCAATAAGAAATTCTAAAATACCCCCCGCAAATTCCGGCGTCCCCATGAAAATTATTCTAGGTTCAGATGAATTTTTCATAGCCTCTTTTTTTACGAACTACGAAATAAATACTAAATACGAAAGTACGAAAATGGAGCCTAGATGTTTCGTATTTCGTTAATTTCGTAGTTCGTAAATATTATCTGTCTATAAAAAGCACTCCATCCAGATGATCAATTTCGTGTTGCATTGCCCGAGACAAAAGTCCCTCCGCTTTGATAGTTATTTTTTCTCCTTTTCTATCCAAAGCTTTGACAGTTATTTTTTTACATCTTTTAATAGGAATAAATTTCCCAGGAAAAGATAGGCAACCTTCTTCGCAAACTTCTTTTCCCCAAGATTTTCGAGTAATTTTAGGATTAATCAGAATATAAGTTTTTCCATCCAATTTTATAATACAAAGTTGCAATGATTGTCCCACCTGAGGAGCAGCCAGGCCCAGCGTATTGCCACTTTTCTCTATAATCGCAATCATATCAAAAATCAAGTCTTTGACTTCTCGACTTTTAGGATCTTTTATCTTCTTCGCTTTCTGACGAAGAATTTCATTTGGATAAGTTATAATTGGTAATATCATAAAAAAATTTTATAATTTTTAATTTTATAATTTTTAAATAATTTCTAATGCTAAAATTTTTAAACATTAAAAATTAAGATTTATTTATAAAATTAAAAATTCAAAAATTACAAAATTGAAACTGGGTCTCGATCAATTATCCAACCCGCTTTAAGTTTTCTAATTTCTTTTTCCAATTCAATTGGAATTTTATTTTTAAATTTAATGATCATCTGTTTTCTGAATCGCCCTCTTATTTTTGGAAGCAGGGGAGTGTGCGGTTCGGATAATTTGATATTTTTTAACGAGGATAAATTTTCAAAAACTTCCAGACTTTCTTTTTCTACTTTTTCAAAATTATAATCCTGAAAAACTAATTTTATAATCTTCCCATAAGGCGGAAAATTCAAAGCTTTTCTTTCCTCAATTATTCTTTGAAAAAAAACTGCGAAATTATTTTCAGCTGACAGTTGAATAATTTTATTTTCTGGTTGGAAGGTTTGAATAATCACCTCTCCGGGAAAATGTGCACCAGGGCGATTCACTCTGCCAGCAAGTTGGGAAATCATCTGAAAAGCCTTTTCCTCCGCAAAAAAATCAGGAAAAGAAAAAAGATTATCTGCATCTATTATACCAACTAATGCTACGCTCGGCAAATCCCAGCCTTTGGAAATCATCTGCGTTCCAATGAGAATATCCACTTTACCTTGGGAAAAAGAATCATAAATTTTTTCATGAAAATTAAGTTCTTTTGAAGAGGCTGTGTCAGCCACAATTATTTTGGCCGAGGGAAACAAACTCGAAATTTCTTTTTCTACTTTTTGCGTTCCTAATCCTACATTTTTGAAACCTATCCCGCCACATTTCTCGCATTTTGGAAAAATACTCGTTTTATAATTACAATGATTGCACTTATAAAATCCGCCTTTTTCATAGACAAGTGCCCGCTCACACTTGGGACACTTGAGTACTGTTTTGCACGCTTCACAAATTGAAAAGCTACTCATTCCTTGACGGTTGATAAATAAAATTATTTGTTGCTTATTTTTAAGTGCATATTCAATTTCACTTTTTAATTTTTTTGATATACAAGAATAGTTCCGACTCCAGCGTTCTTTTTTCATATCAACAATAGTTGCTTGTAATTTGTAATTTGTAATTTGTAATTTGCTTTCTTTTAATTTTAAAGTAGGCAATAAAAGTAGTTTTAAATCATTATTTAATGTTCTAAAATATGACTCTACTAATGGCGTAGCACTGCCACGAACAATTTTCGCCTGATGAATCTCGGCTAATTTTTCTGTCACCGTTCGCGCGTCATAACGCGGATTCATATCCCATTGCTTGAAAGACATATCTTGCTCTTCATCAATCACGATTAGTCCTAATTTTTCAAATGGCGCAAAAACCGCCATGCGAGTGCCAAGAATAATTTTTGCCTCACCGGATTTTATTTTTTCCCAATTAGAATAAAATTGACCTTTGGAAATATTACTTGAAAGAACAACGATTTCTTCCGATTTGAAATATGCGCCATATCTTTCCATAGCCTGCGGAGTCAAAGTTTTTTCTGGAATGATAATTAGAAATTGAAAATTTTTGTTTATTTTTCTTAATTCAATTATTGAATTTATATAAACTTCAGTTTTCCCCGATCCGGCCGGACCAAAGAGTAAGCAATTTGTAATTGGCAATTTGTAATTAGTAATTTGCTTGACAGCATCTTTTTGCTCTTTTGTTAATACAATATTTCCTCCTCTCCCTTCGGGAGAGGATGTCCGAAGGACAGAAGAGGGAGCTTTGTGTGATCTCATACGCTTTGGTACAAAATTTTTCATCACTACACCCAATGGAGAAATATAATAATCAGAAATAAATTTTGCCAATTCTATCTGGCTATCCGAGAGAAAATTTTCGGCAATTATTTTCTCAACTTTTTTGAGTTTCACCCCCACACCAAAAACATAATTATTAATTTTATCATTACCATTATTATCGCGTTTATTCTTTTTCATTTTGGTGTGGGGGTAAATATTTCCCAATCTTTCAAAATCGTTTCTTGTTCCCAAAACAACTCCTTCCACGCTTCGGTGAAAGAAAGGAATCAAGACCAATGTTCCAGTTGAAATTTTGACATCTGACAAATAGAAAAAAGACTGATGGGAAGACATCGGAATTTTTGTCAGAGGAACGACATTAATAATAAATTGTTTGTGCTTGTCTATCATATAACTATTTTACCACTTTATTCTTAATTGCGGAAAAGCCTAAATTAAGCTACACTTTATATATGAAAAGTAGAATTTTTATTAGCTTTAATATCCCTGAAAAAGCCAAAAAAGGGCTTCTTTTGGTCACAGAAAAATGGCGGGATCTGCCCGTAAAATGGATAAGAGAAAATAATTTACATATAACTTTAGTTTTTTTAGGTCTAGTTTCCGAAGAAGCAATTCTGGAAATTTGCGAAAAAACGCGTGCGATTTGCGAAAAAGAAAATATTTTCGATATTGAATTTGATCAAATTGAACTTTTTCCATTGAAGGAAGAACCAAAAATTATAGCTCTTACGGGAAAACCGAGTGAAGAATTGAAAAATCTAGTGAATAATATTGAAAAAGGGCTTGGCATTTCCAATACTCCAAAAAAATCTTTTAGGGCGCATATAACTTTAGGGCGTATCAGAAAATATAAGTGGGAAGCTTTGGAAAGCAAACCTGAAATTTTGGAAAAATTTCCACTTAATCTTTCAATTGAATCAGTTGAAATAATTTCCAGTGAACTCAATGAAAACGGAAGCAACTATCTAACTCTAGAATCCTGCCCGCTAAAATAAGAATCCTATGTCTTTTATCTTTATAATAATAAAGCCTAAATTGACTAATACTACCTTATATGGTTGAATGGAAGTATTATATTTAATATTTTTTTTAAAAACTATGGCGAAAGTAAAATCACATGAGATAAATTCCAAAGAACGATACAAAATAATTGGTAATTTTTTTGATATTATTGCCAACCTTAAATCGAAAAAAGAAGTTGTGGATTTTTTTGTAGGACTACTTACTCCAAGTGAGAATCTAATGGTTGCCCGAAGAATTCAAATTGCGCAATTACTTATAGAAGGGGAGAGTTATGAAACTATAAAAAATAAATTGAAAGTTAGTTTTCAAACAATAACTAAAACAGAAAGATGGCTACACTCTGAAGACGAAAATTATAATAGCTGGCTAGCTAAATGTTTAAAAATTAAACCCTCGAAAAATAACAGGGAAATAGAAAAAGAAAATCTTTTAGATCGCTATAGCCACCATAGATTTATAAAGAATTTATTAAAATAATAAATACTACCATAATAATAAATACTACCATTCAACCATATATGGAAGAATTAAATAAAAATAGAATAGATGTATTAGGAATACAGATTGATAATTTAAATCGATTTGAAATTATAGATAGAATAAAATTTTTTTTGAGTGAACCCAAATTTCATCAGATTGCTACAATTAATCCGGAATTTATTTTGGAAGCACAAAAAAATCCAGCATTTAAAAATATTCTTAACGCTTGCGATTTGAATGTAGCGGATGGCTTTGGAATAAAATTAGCTTTTTGGCGATTTGGGAAAAATTTGAAATGCCGGCTGACTGGCGCAGATTTGATGTTAGAAATTTTGAAAATTGCCCAGACACAAAAAATTCCTGTTTTTTTAGCCGTGAATAAAGATGGGTTAAGTAATTTCAAAGAAACTCGTGATGCAATATCAAAAAAATATCCAGAAATTGAAATTGGAGGATATGATCTTAATATATATAAAAGCAATAATACTTCCATTCAACCATATATGGAAGAATTTAAAAACTACAATTTATTATTTTGCAATTTTGGCGCTCCTCATCAAGAACTCTTCATAAATTCACAAAAATGTGATACAATACGCTTAGCCATGGGAGTTGGCGGAAGTTTCGATTTTCTTACCAAAAAAGTCCGTCGTGCTCCGCAATTTATGCAAATTATTGGCCTAGAATGGCTCTGGCGATTGATTCTACAGCCAAACAGATGGAAAAGAATATTTAATGCAATAATAATTTTTCCAATTAAAATAATTTTTAAAAAATAAATATGACAACAAAAACAACCAAACTAATTCGATCCATCTATTTGTATCTGGCGGCGCTTATCAGCCTTATTTTTGTGGCAGTTGGTTCTGGCAGAATTCTCAATATTGGCCTGAAGTATTTTATTTTCCCTGAAGCGGAGAAAAAAAGCTATTTTGAATGCAGTCAACAACCGCCAATTTCTCCTGTGATTTCAAAAGAAGGAACCACAGAAGATCAAAAAGTTCAAATAGACGCGCTTCTTAAGGACTATGATAATTGGAAAGAAAACCAATCTGGCGACAAATGTATTGTGCCAGCCAGACAAAATAATTTCATCGATTCTTTAACAATGGTAATAATCGCTCTGCCTATTTTGCTTATTCATTGGAATTTTATTAAGAAAGAGAAAGAAGAAAAAGAAACTGAAATTGCTTAAAGTTAAATTTATGTCACAGCAAATTTTATGGATTCATGGTGGAAATGTTCATAAATCTTATGAGGATTATTTAGAATTTCTTCGCAAAAGAGAAATTGAAAAAGAAGATTTGATTGGTAGAAAAAAATGGATCAATAATTTACAGCATGATTTAGGAGATAATTTCGAAGTATTATCCCCGCGAATGCCTTGTGGATACAATGCTAAATATACAAATTGGAAAATTTGGTTTGAAAAATTTTTTCCATTCTTGAAAGATAATATAATTTTAGCTGGAGGATCGCTTGGTGGTATATTTTTAGCTAAATATTTATCCGAAAATACTTTACCAGTAAAAATTAAGGCTACTTTTCTTTTGGCAGCTCCACATAGCGATGATTACCTTGGAGATTTTGCATTGGGCGATTCATTGGAAAAATTCGAAAATCAATCCGATAAAATTTTTCTCTACCACAGCGAAGATGATCCGCTCGTTAATATTGCTGAGATAGGAAAATATTCAAAGGCCCTGCCTAAGGCTGAAAAGGTTATTTTTAAAGATAAAGGACATTTTAATAAAATAAAAGAATTTCCAGAGTTTGTAGAAAAATTAAAAAGCTTAGAATAAATTTATGTCAAAAATCAGAATTAGATTTGCACCGTCGCCGACGGGATATATGCATATCGGAAATTTTCGAACGGCACTGTATGGATATCTTTTTGCCAAAAAAAATAATGGCGATTTTATCTTGCGCATTGAAGACACTGACCAAAAAAGAGAAGTTGCAGATGCGCTGGAAAAATTAATAGCTATTATAAATTGGGCTGGATTTGAATACTGCGAAGGAGTTTATTTTGAGGATGGAAAAATAATAGAGAAAGGCAATTTTGGTCCATACACACAATCGAAAAGACTGGAAATTTATAAAAAATATGCTCTGCAACTGATAGAAAAAGAGAAGGCTTACTATTGTTTTTGCACGCCAGAAAGATTAGAAGAAATGCGCCAAAATCAGTTAGTGCAAAAACAAGCTCCAATGTACGACCAGTGCTGTTTAAAATTATCTTCTGAAGAAATTAAAAAAAGATTAGAAAATGGAGAAAAATATGTTATTCGACAAAAAATAAATACCAAAGGATCAACTATTTTTAATGATCTGATTCGTGGAAAAGTTGAGATAAAAAATGAACTTCTAGATGACCAAATTCTTTTAAAATCTGATGGCTATCCAACTTATAACTTTGCCAATGTAATTGACGATCATCTAATGGAAATTTCTCATGTTTTTCGTGGCGAAGAATATGTTTCCAGTACGCCTAAATATATTCAACTTTATGAAAATTTTGGCTGGCAAGTTCCCGAAGTTGCTCATTTACCACTTCTCCTCAATCCTGATAAGTCAAAACTTTCCAAACGCCAAGGCGATGTCGCGGTGGAGGATTATATTAAAAAAGGTTATCTCAAAGAAGCGATTATAAATTTCGTAGCAATGCTTGGTTGGAATCCAGGAGAGGGAAGTACACAAGAAATTTTCACACTAGAAGAATTGGTGGATAAATTTGATTTGGCACATGTTCACAAGGCGGGCGCGGTTTTTGACATCAAAAAATTAGATTGGATAAATTCGCAGTGGATCAAAAAACTAGATTTTGAAGATTTATTTGCACGCACATTGCCATATTATGAAAAATTTCTAAAGACATTGCCCTCACCCCTAACCCCTCTCCCAAATACAGGAGAGAAGGATAGCAGGAGTTATTTAAAAAAAATTCTGACGGTTGAACGCGATCGTTTACAAAATTTGTCCGAAGTAGGGGAGAGTAATCAATTCTTTTTTAAGGATACAAATTTTGACAAAGAACTTTTGCGCTGGAAAGATATGTCGGATGATGACTTGAAAAAATCCTTGGAAAAATCCCTCGCTGTTTTGGAAAATATAACAGACGAAAATTGGACCCGCGAAAATTTAGAAAAAATTCTGATGGAAAAAGCGGGAGAAAATCGAGGCGAGCTTCTTTGGCCACTGCGCGCCACCCTTACGGGAGAAAAAAAATCACCCTCACCCTTTGAATGCGCTTGGGTGCTTGGGAAAGAAGAAACATTATCAAGATTAAAAAATGCAATAGGTAAAATATAAAAAAAGGGAAAAAATAAAACTCATGTTAAACAAAAAAACAAAATTAATATTTTTTATTTTTATTATATTTTTTTCATTTTTAAATTTGGAAAATGTTTTTGCCAGTGAATGCGAAGATAAATGCGAAACTGTCTATCTAGCTGATGAAAATGCATGTGAAAAATGCGAAGATAACTGCAAGGATTTGGAAAAAAAAGCCAAGGCTTATGAAGAAATCATTGAAGTTAAAAATAAACAGCAAGATACTCTTGATAATCAACTGACTTATATAAATCGTCAGCAAAGTG
>PCRW01000031.1:0-1849 GCA_002772115.1 Candidatus Moranbacteria bacterium CG23_combo_of_CG06-09_8_20_14_all_35_22 | reverse complement strand
AGGAAATTGCCTATCAGAAAAAAATGCTTTCTGTGCTGATGCAGTCCTATTATGATTATGATCAGCAGGGGATTTTAGAAATCGTTCTTTTAAATGAAACATTAAAAAAACCTTTTGAGCAAACCGACTATATCGAGCAATCAGGAATAAAAGTAGGGGAAGTTTTAGATGAAATAAAAATTACTCAACAAAAATTACTCAAAGACCAACAAGAATTAAAAGATTCCCATGAAAAAAGCGTTGAACTGAAAGAAAAACTAGAAGAAGAAAAATATGGTTTAGAGCTGACTGCCAATCAGAAAGAAACTCTTCTAGCTCAAACTAAAAATGAAGAACAGAAATACCAAGATCTTTTAGCTAGAGTTGAACAACAAAAACTGGAACTTTTCAATTTTAGCTCTGCTTCAAACCTCACTGAAATTTCAGATTCGGTAAAAAATTATCCTACTCCGCCTTCAAAATATCAAGCTTCTACTTCGTGGTATTTTTCCCAAAAAGATTCTCGTTGGGGAGGAAAAAGAATTGGAAATTCCAGTTCTCTTATGAAAGATTATGGTTGTGCGGTGACATCGGTTGCAATGGTGTTTAGAAAAAATGGATCAAGTACTGATCCGGGAAAATTATCCAAAGAAAAAATATTTTATTATGATCTTATTAAATGGCCGGCATCTTGGAGCCCCAGAATATCATTGTCATCGTCAGTAAGTCATGGAAATATCAGTTGGTCAAAAATTGACGATTCAATAGATGATGGGGATCCTGTTATAGTTTATATCAAAAAGACCAACGGTAGGGGAGGACACTATATTGTAATAACTGGTTATGATAAAGAAAAGAAAGATTATGTTGTGCATGATCCATACTTCGGTGCCAATTTATATTTAGGAACTTCCAAAGCATTGATTGGAAAAATTGGTACTGATTCAAAAGTATCAATCGACCAAATGATAATTTACAAATAAAAAAATTATTTTATACTTATAATAACAAGTTAACATATTAAATCAAATAACTTACGAGATAATCTGGACAATAGAAAATATAAAATTAGGCTTTGAAAAATTTTTTAATACTTATGGGAGATATCCTACGGCGTTTGAAATTGATGATTGTAGTTTTCTGCCATCATCCAGACAAATTCAAAGAAAATATGGTGGTTTAATTAATTTAAGAAAAGAGTTAGGATTAGAAATAGAAAATTATACTACTGGTGAAATAAGATCGAAAACAGTATCTAAATTCAATAAAAGAGGAAAAGATTATGAAAATATAATCTTTGAGCTTTTAAAAAAGAAATTTGATGAAAAATTTATACATATAGAAAAACCAATTTTAAGAGAAAATTTAATACTAGGTTATAGTAGTAAAAATAGATATGACTTTTATGTATATGCAAAACCCAATAATTTTGCGATTGATGTCTTTGGAACAAATGATAAGAGGGGAGTAATAAATAATATGACAACGAAAGAAAAAAATATATGAAATCTGATCTAGAAACAATTCTTTATTTTGTATATTTTGGAAAAGAGATAGATGATGCTAAAGTTAAAAAATGGATAAACAATAAAAAAAATAAATTTCCTTTATCTTGGAAAATTTTAAATTTTAGAGAATTTCAAAAAGAATTGGATAAATATTATCCATACAAAGCAATTTAATTTTCCTTTTAGAAAATTAAAAGTAGCTCTAAAATTGACTTGTGAGCTCTTTTAAAGTATTAACTAATACATATACCTATCTCAAAAACACTCAAATACAACAAAACATTATTAACTTAGTTATTAGACCTGTTGCTTTTTAAGCAACTATGTTAAAATTTAGACAGAGTTAAAAAATAAAAATACAA
>PCRW01000058.1:12858-13000 GCA_002772115.1 Candidatus Moranbacteria bacterium CG23_combo_of_CG06-09_8_20_14_all_35_22 | reverse complement strand
AATATTTATATTTATAATAGCACAGTTGTTGGGTGTAACCACTATGGTATTCGTATGATGAGCCAAACGGGATATACTACAACAACATATTTGAAAAACTCGATAGTCCAAAGCAATGGAACTAATTTGTATGCGTATGGAG
>PCRW01000058.1:0-12764 GCA_002772115.1 Candidatus Moranbacteria bacterium CG23_combo_of_CG06-09_8_20_14_all_35_22 | reverse complement strand
GCATGGATGGAGTTTTTGCGTTTGACGACGATATTGACGGGGGAACACGAAGCGATTGGGACATCGGGGCGGATGAAATCATTATTCAAAACACCGTAACTTATGACGGCAACACCAACACCGGAGGATCTGTTCCAACGGATAGTTCCAGTCCCTACAATTACAATTCTTCAGTCACAGTTTTAGCTAACACCGGCTCACTAGTTAAATCCGGCTACGCTTTCAATAATTGGAATACTTCCGCCAATGGTTCCGGCACCGCTTATATTCCTACCGATACTTTTAGCATTACTTCCGACACCACTCTTTATGCGCAATGGACAATTAATACTCACACCCTCACTTACACCGCCGGCGCCAACGGAGCAATTGTCGGTACTACTCCTCAAACTGTAAGTCATGGCGGAGACGGCACCGTAGTCACCGCCGATCCAGATGATAATTATCATTTTGTAGAGTGGTCAGACAGTGTGCTCACAGCCAGTCGAACGGATACTAACATTACCGCTGATTTATCCGTCACGGCTAGTTTTGCCATTGATACTCACACTGTTACTTTCCAAGATTACGACACTACTGAATTAAAAGTAGAAGAAGTTAATCACGGAGGCTCTGCCACCCCTCCGGCTGATCCAGAAAGAACTGGCTACACTTTCACTGGTTGGGATATTGCCTACAATAATGTCATTACTGATTTAATCGTAACAGCCCAATACACTATCAATAATTACACCGTCACCTTCAACAAAAACGGAGGAGACATCGAAGCTAATCCAACTACCAAAACTGCCGATTACAATACAACGATTGATGCTTTGTCTACCGCTCCTACCAAAGCAAGCTACACTTTCATCAACTGGAACACCCAAGCTGATGGCGGTGGTACAACTTTTACTGACGCTACATTAGTTACTGCTAGCATTACTGTTTATGCTCAATGGACAATAGTGCAACATACCCTCACTTATTCCGCCGGCGCCAACGGAGCCATCGTCGGTACCACTCCGCAAACAGTCGCTCACGGATCTGACGGTACCGCTGTCACCGCTGATCCAGATGAAAATTATCATTTTGTCGATTGGTCTGACTCTTCAACTCAAAATCCAAGAACTGATACGAATGTGACAGGAGATATTTCTGTGACGGCGAACTTTGCTGTTAATCCGGATATTATAGCTGTTGACTCCGGACCGTCTTCCCTTGATCGAACATCTTTTGTTAGCGATACTTGGTTTAATTATGTTGCTGTCGGAAGTGATGATCAAATTTCTTTTTCTTGGACAGATCCAAATTCTCCTAGTGATGATACTTTCTATTACGAACTCAATACTGATTCCGGCGATACGATAGATGGTACAGAAGATAATATAACTAATCCGTATATTGACGATATTGTTATTTCCGAAGGCACAAATTATTTTCATGTCAAACCGCAAAACGGTTTGGGAGCTTGGGGAATAGAAAGAATATTTATTTTGAAATATAGCAAAACTCCGCCCACCACTCCCGTAGTCACGGATGGGGGCGCAACTACTATTTCGCTAGTGCAACTTTCGGCCGAATGGGTTTCTACTGATGCAGAAGGAATTGCGGATAATCAATATTGTATTTCCACGGACAGCGCGGATTGTTTGACGGGAACAGTGGTGGCGTGGACATCGACAAACACTGACCAAAGCGTTGTTTCAACGGGACTTTCTTTGTCGGATAATACTACATATTATTTTCATATTAAAACGCAAGATGCTCTGGGAAATTGGAGCGAAACAGGACATAGCGATGGAATATTGACAGAGGCTGAAGAATCTTCGGAGTTGGCAAATGTTCCCGGAAAACCCGAAGATGAAAATCGCGAAAAGGATGAAATTAAAATTTCTTGGGATGAAAATTCCAATTTGGACGGAACAGAGTATTATGCAAAAAATACCGTTAATGGTGATCATTCCGGCTGGGATGAGGATACGGATTGGACATCCAAAGATTTGAAATGTGGAAAAACGTATGAGTTCAAAGTTAAGGCCAGAAATGCAGAAGGGATTGAAACTGAATATTCGGATAAAGCTGAAATTAAGACAAAAAGTTGTCCGGAACTGCTAATTCAAGAAACTATTGATCTAATAACTTTTTGGGATGACGAAGATGATGAAGAAGAGCCGGTAGAAAATGAAGAATTTTTTGTACCACTCATTCCTCAACCGGCACTAGCGGGAAATTGGAGTTTAGTTTCTTCCTCTCCTATGGAGAAATTTATTGCGCTTAATATTCCCAAAGAATTAGCTCAATTAAAAGACAAGCTTCCTCAACTGGAAAAGATTTTTCAAGATCTCGGTTTGACTAAAATTTCCGATATAGAAGAAATTAAAAATCTCAAAATAGCTTTGCCTAAACTCGACAAATTGCCAGACAATTTTATTGTTGCTAAATCGGAAAAAGGAAAGATTCAGCTGGAAACAAAATTGGAAATAACAGAGGAGGGAAAAGTGGAAAAAATAACTTCCACGCTGGCTAATCAAAGGGTAAGTTTGGAAATAAAACCGGAAGGACCAGTTAATAGAATAAGCGGGCTGATTGCTTTTCGATCAAGAAAAATTTCCGAAGCGGAACGGGAAAAATTTTGGGAAATATTAAAATTGAATACAGCTTTGGCCGAGATAAAAGAAGAATTGATTTTAGAAAAATTCGAATATAACGATTTGGACGGTGATGGAATTTATACGGCGGAAATAAAAACACCGAATAATGCTGGAGAATATGAAATTATCACTTTGACGGAATATCAAGATGAAAATCTTGGCACGCAAAAAATGAGTTTGACGATGATCATCGATCCAGAAGGTTATGTGTATGAAAAAATAAAAGGGCGGGAAGCTAGAATTGCCGATGCTAAGACTTCTCTTTTTTGGTTGAATTCCGAAACTGGTCAATTTGAATTATGGAAAGCGAGCGATTATAGCCAAGAAAATCCGCAAACAACCAGCGCAGACGGAAGATATTCATTTTTAGTTCCGGAAGGTCGATATTATTTAGCAGTAGAAGCGTCTAGATGCAAGCCTTACAAAAGCGAAGAATTTTCTGTGACCGAAGGTCGAGGAATTCATTTGAATATTGAAATGAAAAGTCGAGGTTGGCTCCTAAAAATTTTTGACTGGAAAACTATAATTATAATTTTAATCAGCATTTTGCTGGCGTATAATTTTTATCGCGACAAAATGCGAAATAATAAAAAAATATGAAAACGAAAATTGTTTTAGCTGTTTGCGTGGCCGTTTTATTTTTCAGTAGTTCCTTTTTGGCGGTTAAATATTTTTCGGCCAAAAAAGAAATTGCCAATCTTCAACAAAAAACAGTAAAAATAAATAATGGCGGAAATGGAAAAGTCTTGGCTTTCGGTCAGCTTTTTATTGAAAAAGTTTTAGAAGCTCAAGGCGAAGTTGAATTTGAAACCAGACTGGAATTGGAAAATGCCGTGCGTGATTTGAATGACGAAGAACTTTTGAACCAATGGAAACTTTTTGTGGCTAGCGGAGATGAAACCAGCGCCCAAAAAGAAGTGCGAAATCTTTTAAAAATGCTGATGAATAAAATTGACCAAGGAAATTAGTCGAGTATTTTTAACAGGAGGATATTATTTCCAGTAAATTATTTTAGAGTGAAGAAAGTATCCCGTACCTACGGTCGTACCTACGCCCGTACCTATGTCCGTACCTACATTCCAAATTTTTTCTGAAAAAACTATCCTTAAATACTGGAGTTTACCAGTATCGGTAGTTATTAAATTATGTAATTAGTATTAGATATCTATACAATATAAATATGGAAAAATATATTCGAAAAATTGGGAAGGCGAGTAAGTGGAGTTATAATATCGTTATCCCCAAAGAAATTATCGCCAAATACGGCTGGAAAGAAAAACAAAAAATTGTTTTGGAAGACAAAGGCAAAGGAAAAATTCAAATTCGAGATTGGAAAAGAAAATAATTATTACCATTCGCCTATATATGGTAGTAAAGCTTGAATTATAAATATAAAGAGGAGGTGGCAAAAAAAGTAGCTAATATTATTTCGAAGGAATAATTAAAAATTATCCTAGAGCGGGGGTAAAACTCTGCTTTTTTTTGTTTTTTTATTTGGAATGGATTTTTTTCTTGATTTGCTTTATAGTAAAAGCAGAAGTTGAAAATAAGGTTAATTTCATAAAAAAGATGGCTTATGTTTCATAAAAAGAAAAATCGTTTGAAGGTTGGGTTGGCGCTTTCTGGGGGAACGGCTTTGGGCATAGCGCATATTGGAGTGATTAAAGCTTTGCGGGAGAATAAAATCCCGATTGACTGTGTGGCTGGCACCAGTGCTGGAGCGATTGCGGCTGCTTGTTTGGCATTTGATGTTCCTTTGGAAAAGATGATTGAAATTTCTAGAGGAATGAATTGGCAAAGTATTTCTGAATTTGGGTATTCAAAATTAGGAATAAATTCTAATCATCCAATCAGGGAATTGATGATCAGCGCTTTGGGGGATGTGAAAATTGAAGAAGCCAGAATTCCTTTAGCTATCGTAGCAACGGACATTGATACAGGCAAGGAAATTATTTTTCATAAAGGTAATTTGGCGCAGGCTATTATGGCTAGCACCTGCTTGCCAGGGATTTTTATTCCAGTCAAAATTGACGGAAGAAAATTGGTGGACGGCGGATTGGTAGAAAACTTGCCACTTTCTCCGCTCAAAAAAATGGGAGCGGAGATAAAAATTGGCGTCAATTTGAAGCGCAATTCTAAATATATAAAAATTCGCAACATATTTGATGTGGTGGCTAATTCTTATAAAATATTATCTGAATCGCAGAATTTTTTGATTCCTGGGCGGGCGGAAATAATCATTGAACCAAATTTGGGGGAATTTGACTCGACTAATTTTAGAAATTTTGAAGTGCTTTTAGAAGAAGGCTACGAGGCGACAAGTCGAATGATGGCAGAGATAAAAAAACAGCTAAAAATCGATTCTTTTCAAAAGAAAAATTTTATCCGAAAAATTATAGATTTTTTCAAGCTCTAAAAAGCTAATTTGGAGCAATTATTTTTTTGTGCTACTATGAATAAAGGGAAAAAAGTAATTTTAATTTAATTTTTTAATACAAAACATATGAAAATAAAAGAAATTATGACTAAAGAAGTGATGTCAGTGAAAGAAGAGGCGCCAATTTCGGAAATTGCCGAAATTATGTCAAAAAACAAAATCCACGCTTTGCCAGTGGTAGATGACGAAAATAAAGTTTTGGGAATTATCACGGAAACTGATTTTTTTACCAAAGATTCTTCCAATATGGTTTATATGCCATCACTAATTGATTTTATCAATAAGGGAAAAATAAAATATGCCGAAGAGGAAAAAGAGGCGATGCACGCTGTACTTCATGCCAAAGCCAAGGATATTATGAGCGCTAAATGTGAAAATGTTTCTCCAGAAATGGAAATAGAAGATTTTATAAAATTGATAAAAGAGTGCAGTTTCAATTCTTATCCCGTGGTTGATTCGGAAGGAGTACTTATCGGAATAATCACAGTGGCTGACGCAATTAAGCTTTTGTAAATTATTTTTTGACAAAAATCAATTTATAGCTTATAATATAATCAAGAAAATGCGGAGTTAAACAGGCTGGTCGATCTTGCGGGTTTCGCAATTTCTCAAAATTATTTCTGAAAATAATTCAGAAAAGTAATATTTAATTTCAGTACACACATATGACAGAACAAGTAACCGACAGAGATTTTGTAGAATATGTCGTTAAACAAATTGTAAATCATCCAGAAGATGTGAAAGTTGATCGCAAGATTGATGAAATGGGAGTACTCATTTCATTGGATGTCAATGCTGAAGATATGGGAATGATTATCGGTCGCGAAGGTGCAACTGCTAAAGCTCTCCGAACTCTTCTTCGAGTTATTGGAGCGCGCAACAACGCTCGAGTTAACCTAAAGATCAATGAACCAGAAGGAAGCGAAAGAAGAGTAGCGCCTAAAGAAAGAAAAACTATTGATGAAGTGGTTGGCGATATCAATGTTTAGTTTTTCACTTTTTGTATTATACAAAAGACCTTGCCTAGGCAGGGTCTTTTTTGTTTAGTTTTAGTATGGTATTATATAATCGATGCGAATATACGAATATTATGCGAATTTACGAATAATTTCAATATGAAATTTGATATCATTACAATTTTTCCAGAAATTTTTGGTTCATATTTCAATGAGTCTATTTTGAAACGGGCACAAAAAAATAATTTAATTGAAATTAAAATTCATAATCTTCGTGATTTTACACTGGATAAACATAAAACAACTGATGACACGCCTTATGGAGGCGGAGCAGGAATGGTTATGAAAATTGAACCAATATATGAGTCAATAAAGTTTATAAAATTGAAAGTCAAAAACAAAAAAACAAGAACAATTTTGTTTTCTGCTAAAGGGAAAAAATATACCCAAAGTGATGCTAAGCGTTTGTCAAAATATGACAATTTAATTTTTATTTGCGGACGCTATGAGGGCGTGGATGAAAGGGTGGCGAAATATTTGGCGGACGAAGAAATTTCCGTTGGTGATTTTGTGCTTACGGGCGGAGAAATTCCGGCGATGATTTTAGTAGATTCAATTTCTAGATTATTGCCGAGGGTTTTGGGAAATAGCGAAAGCACCAAAAACGAATCGCATAATAGCAAAAATTATTTAGAGCATTCACAATATACTAAGCCGGAAAAATTTTTGAATTGGAAAGTGCCGGAAATTTTATTGTCAGGAAATCATAAAAAAATAGAAGAGTGGAGAAAGAAAAATTCAAAATTCAAAGCATCAAATCCTAAATAAATATAAAATTCTAATTTTCTAATTCGCCAGCTGGCGAACAAAAACAGTCTCGATATTTATTTTTATGCTAAAAGATAATCAAATTGATAAAAAATTGCTTTATACAATTCTAACTCTTCTAATTTTTGGTTTGGTTATGATTGCTTCGGCCGGAATTTCATATTCGCGTTCTCGATTTGGCGATCCATATTATTTTTTCAAGCACCAATTGTTTTATGGAATGATGCCAGGGATTATAGTTTTATATATAACGCAAAAAATAAATTATAATTTTTGGAAAAAAATTTCTCTGCCCTTTTTTATTTTAAGTGTAGTTTTTCTTATTTTAGTTTTCGTTCCAGAATTTGGATCAAAAGTCTATGGCGCCAGTCGCTGGTTGAAATTGGGAATTTTTTCTTTTCAGCCTGCGGAGATGTTGAAATTGTCAATAATTATATATTTAGCCGCTTGGCTGGAAAGCCGATCAGAAAAAGTAAAAGATTTTTATGAGGGTCTAATTCCATTTTTGATAATCATCGGGCTGATAAGTTTTCTGCTTATCAAACAGCCAGATGTAGGAACTTTGGGTGTTATAATTCTTATTTCAATTTCCATTTTTTTTGTTTCTGGAGCGAAAATTTCTCACATGCTTCTTATGGGTGTATCCGGAATAGCAATCTTAGGAATGATTATTAAGATGGAAGCGTATCGAATGGATAGGTTTTTAGTTTTTTTGCATCCGGAGCTTGATCCGCAAGGAATTGGTTATCAGATAAACCAAGCTCTTTTGGCGATTGGAACAGGAGGCTTTTTTGGTGTAGGATTAGGACATAGCTTGCAAAAATTCAATTATCTGCCGGAACCTGTAGGTGATTCAATTTTTGCCATCATTGCCGAGGAAACGGGTTGGCTGGGAGCGTCATTATTAATTTTTATTTTTGTTTATTTGTCAATTCGAGGGCTCAAAATTGCCAAAAAAGCACCGGATAATTTTTCGAAATTTATCGCAGTGGGAATAATTGCCTGGATAGTTTTCCAAGCTTTTATAAATATTGCAGCTATTTCTGGGTTAATTCCTTTAACGGGAATTCCTTTACCTTTCATTAGTTACGGCGGAACATCCCTGATATTTTTGATGGCAGGAGCAGGAATTATTTTAAATATTTCTAAATATGTTAAAAATAATTAACAAATATAATTTAAAACTAAAATTATGAAAATTGTTTTGACAGGAGGCGGAACAGGCGGGCATATCATACCGCTTATCGCCGTAGCGAGAAAAATAAAAGAAAAAGAAATAGCGACAGAGTTTATGTTTTTGGGGCCGAAAGAAAATTTTTCTAAAAAATTTATGACGGCCGAAGGGATAACGATCAAGCACGCGATGAGCGGGAAAATGAGAAGATATTTTTCTATTCTAAATTTTGTAGATGCTTTGAAAATTCCTATTGGAATTGTGCAAGCTTTGTGGCATTTGCTTTGGTTTATGCCGGAAGCTATTTTTTCCAAAGGAGGCTGTGCCACTTTGCCAGTAGTTATTGCCGGCTGGCTGTATCATATTCCAATTCTAATCCATGAATCAGATGCTAATCCGGGGATGGCTAATTCAGTTTTGGCTAAATTAGTTTCTCGCGTGGCAGTTTCTTATCCAAGCGCGGAAAGTTATTTTCATTCCGAACAAGTTGTTGTTACAGGCAGTCCGCTTCGGGAAAATATCAATAAGGGAAATAAAGAAAATGCTCAAAAAATGTTTTCGCTTTTGGAATCAAAAAAAACTATTTTTGTTTGGGGCGGATCGCAAGGAGCGAAAGCAATTAATGATAAAATATTGGAAGTATTGCCGGAGCTTTTGCCGAATTATCAAATTATCCATCAAACGGGTGAGAAAAATTTTGAAGAAGTGAAAAAAAGAGCAGGAGAACTCGGGATAAAAATTGGTCGAGATGGGTATCATATCTTGTCTTTTATCGGCGAAGAGCTCAAAGATATTTTGGCAGTAACGGATTTAGTTATTTCGCGAGCAGGGAGTTCCTCAATTTCCGAAATTGCCGCTAACGGAAAACCTGCTATAATAATTCCTATTGAAAATTCGGCTAATGATCATCAAAGAATGAATGCTTATTCTATTGCCAAGATTGGTGGTTGTGTAGTTTTGGAAGAATCAAATTTAGGCGAGCATATGCTTTTGGGGAAAATTAATGAAATTATGAACAATGAAGAACTGCGCAATAAATTAATACAGAATATAAAATCATTTTACCACCCAGATGCGGCGGATCGAATCGCAGAGGGAATTTTGGGAATGGTAAGATAAAATTTTTAATTTTTAATTTCCAATTTTTAAATAATTTTTTAATGTCTTAATTTTTAAAAATTAATAAATTAAGATTTATTTATAAAATTACAAAATTTAAAAATTATAAAATTATGGACATAAGAAATATCAAAAAAGCCTATATGATTGGTATCAAAGGTTCCGGCGTGATTGCGGTGGTGGAGATTTTGCATTCAATGGGCGTTGAAATAACAGGCTCGGATACGAATGAAAAATTTTTCACCGATGAAATTTTGCAAAAACTTAATATCCCATATTTTGAAAAATTTGAAGCAAAAAACATTCCATCAGATGTTGATTTGGTAGTTTATTCCACGGCGTACAATGAAAATAATAATGTAGAATTTAAGGAAGCGAAAAGAAGAAGCTTAGAAATGATTAGTTATCCGGAAATTTTAGCCAAACTTTTCAATGAGAAATATGGGATTGCGGTTTGCGGAACGCACGGCAAGACGACAACTTCGGCAATGCTAGCACATACATTAAAAGAAATTGGAGTTGATCCGAGTGCGGTGATTGGAAGCCGAGTTATAAATTGGGAGGGTAATGCACTTAGTGGGAAAGGAGAATTTTTTGTGGCAGAAACGGATGAATTCCAAAATAAATTAAGAATGTATAATCCGAAGGGAATAATTCTTACCAGTTTGGATTTTGATCATCCAGATACTTTTCCAAATTTTGCCGATTATAAAAATGCTTTTGCCGATTTTGTAGTGCGTATTCCAAAAACCGGATTTTTGGTCGTCTGGGGGGATAGCGTGGATACGCTAGAAGTTTCAAAAGAAACAATTTGTCAAGTTTTGACTTATGGATTTGGGGAAGAAAATGATTATAAAATTTCAAGCCTCGAGCTTCAGAAATTTGAAGTTGAACATAATGGAAAAAGTTTAGGAGGATTTGAGATCAAATTAATCGGCAAACATAATATCCTAAATGCGACAGCGGTGATTGCAGTTTGTCACAAATTAAATTTAGATTTGGAAAAGGTCAAAGAGGCACTCAAAAATTTTCAAGGCACCAAAAGAAGATTTGAATATATTGGGCAGAGTAATGGTGCAATTCTCATTGATGATTATGGTCATCATCCAGAGGAAATTAAGGCAACGCTTAAGGGCGCACGGGAAATTTATCCACAGAAAAATATTTGGGCAGTTTTTCAACCGCATTTATACTCAAGAACGGAAGCGCTCTTGCAAGAATTTTCTCAATCATTTAGCGACATTGATCATGTGATCGTTTTGGATATCTATGGTAGTGCGCGGGAAAATGATGGCAAAGTAAATTCACTAGATTTGGTGAAATTAATCAATAAATTTGATCGAGACAAGGCGCAGTATTTGAAAACAATTGATGAAGCAGTGAAATTTTTGCAAGATAAAATTGGAAGTGAAGATATTGTCATCGCCATCGGCGCCGGTAATGGCTGGGAAGTGGTGGAAAAACTGAAGGAAAAATAAATAAAATAAAATGCGAAAAACCGAATTTGCCAATGGCGAATACTACCACATATATAATCGCGGAGTAGATAAGCGCGAGGTGTTTTTGGATAGGAAAGATTATGAAAGGTTTATTTTGGGGATGAATGAATTTAATGATAGTCGTCCATCATGGAAAGTAAGATTCGAGGTTTCACCTCGAGTTACTCGAGGTGAAACCTCGAATCTTGTTGAGCTAATTGCATACTGTATTAATCCTAACCATTATCATTTTATCTTAAAGCAAAAAGTTGAAAATGGAGTTACGGATTTTATGAGAAAATTAGGAACTGGATATACTATGTATTTTAATAAAAGACATGCACACTCAGGAGTTATTTTCCAAGGTCCTTTCAAATCCATCCACATCGACTCCAACGAATATCTTCTTTTGCTTTCGGCGTATGTGAATGCTAATCACGAAATCCATGGATTTTTGGAAAAGGATTGGCCATATTCGAGTCTTTTGGATTATACTGAAAGGAGAGATGGAAAATTATGCAATAAAGAAATAATTTTAGGGCAGTTTGATAATAATTTTTTTGAATATGAAAAGTATATAAAAAATAACGCGGATTATTTTAGGGAGAAGAAAGAATTAGAAGAATATATTTTAGAATAAATTTAAAATATTTTTATGCTAAAAATCCAAAAAAATATTTCTCTGGCGCCGCTGACTACTTTCAAAATTGGCGGGCTGGCGAAGCACTTCGTAGAAGTGAGCTCCGAAAATGAAATTTTAGAAGCGCTTGATTTTGCCAAAGAAAATAATTTGGAAATTTTTGTGTTGGGTGGAGGAAGTAATATTCTTGTAAGTGATGATGGATTTAATGGATTAGTTATTCGTATGCTTAATACTTCCTGCATAATACATAATACTTCTATAGAATGTGGAAGTGGTGTTTTATTGTCGCAAATCGTTAAAGAATCTGCAAAAAATGGTCTTTCAGGACTCGAGTGGGCATCAGGAATTCCCGGTACTGTCGGCGGAGCGATTCGTGGAAACGCTGGGATACCGTTGGGTTGTATGGCAGACAACATCGAATGTGTGAAAATATTAGAAAGTCAAAAGTCAAAAGTCAAAAGTCAAAACTACAATTTAAAAATTAAAACTTTAAAGAAAGAAGAATGTAAATTCGGTTATCGTAGTAGTATATTTAAGGAAAACAAAGATTTTATTATAATTTCGGCTGTTTTGAAATTGGAAAAAGGTGATCAAGAAGAAATTAGCAAAAAAATAAAAGAACTTATCGAAAATCGCTTAAAAGTTGTGCATCCTAATCCAAAAGAACCAAGCTCTGGTAGTTTTTTCAAAAATCCAAAAGTTGACAATCTAGAACTGATTGCTAATTTTGAAAAAGACACTGGTCAAAAGGCAATAGATGGGAAAATTCCGGCCGGTTGGTTGATTGATGAGGTGGGACTGCGCGGGAAAAAAATTGGCGGAGCACAAGTGAGCGAAAAACATGCTAATTTTGTAGTAAATATAGGGAATGCCAAAGCGCAGGATATTGTGATGCTTTCTAGTCTTATCAAAATGAAAGTACGTGATGAGCTAGGCGTGCAATTGAGTGAAGAAATTAAATATGTGGGATTTTAACAATTAAATTAATCAAAAATATGGAAAACAAGACGCTTAATCTTCGTTGGTTTTGCAAAAACATTGAATTAGATGATCGGACCAAGGACTATGTTGTGAAAAGAATTCAGAAGATGGAAAAGTTTTTGAAAAAAAGCTTGGAATATGAAGTAGAAGTTTCAATGGACAAAAAAGGAAAATTTTATGTAGAAGTTATGACCAAAACACCGCATAAGCTATACCGAGCTACCGAAATTTCAGAATCCGTCGAAGGTTCAACTGATATGATAATAGAAGAATTGCAAAAACAAATCACTAAGGATAAAAGCAAACTCAAAGATATTCGCGAACGCGGAGCTCGCTCGCTCAAAAAGAAAATTGTGATTAGCAAAGATGCAAGATTTTGAAAGATATAAAAATTGTCCCAAGTACGGGACAATTTTCTTTTTTTGTGGTATAATAAAATCATAAAGCGAAACCACTGAAGAATAGCCTCGATTTTTTTCCTTAAAAATGTTAAAATAGTAGTAGATAATTGTTTT
>PCRW01000049.1:4670-5734 GCA_002772115.1 Candidatus Moranbacteria bacterium CG23_combo_of_CG06-09_8_20_14_all_35_22 | reverse complement strand
CTACCAAAGGAAATTTTTGGAGGAAATTCGGATTCTCAAACAAGAATTTCTCAAAAATTTTAATTCTTCAGTGGTTTCGTTATGGTCGCATGGTCTGGCTACGCCAGATCTGGTGTAGCCAGACCGAATCCTCATATAATTTAATGTTTATCTTATGTATTATGTTTATGTTTTGCAGAGTAAAAAAGACAAAAATATTTATATAGGATACTCGACGGATTTAAGGAAAAGATTTGAAGATCATAATAAGGGGACGGTAAAATCAACTAAATCTCGAGTGCCTTTTATTCTAGTTTATTACGAGGCCTATAAAGACAAGAAAGATGCTACAGAAAGAGAATATTTTTTAAAAACTCATCAACAAAGAGATTTATTGAAAGAAAGATTAAAATATTCTTTAGAAAAATAATATTTGGTCCGATGGCCGAGCGGTTAGGCAAGGGTTTGCAAAACCCTGTACGGCGGTTCAATTCCGCCTCGGACCTCAAGAGGAAAGAAGGTAGGTCTGTCTGGCTATGCCAGATCTCGCGTAGCGAGACAAAACCCTTTACTCCGGTTCTCTGACTATGCCAGATAAAAAGTCCGGACGCGACCTCAAAGAATTGTTGTTTGTTTTGTATTATTTATGGTATACTTGAAGTATGATATATAAAACGAGCCTACCATAAATATGAAAACAAACAAAAAAAGAACATGGACGGAGAATCAACTAAGGGAAGCTGCTAAAAATAGTACAAGTATAAGGCAGGTATTATCTAAATTGGGATTGAGAGAGGCGGGTGGAAATTATTCGCAAACAAAAAAATATATTGAATTTTATAAAATAAATACGGCACATTTCAGAGGTATGGGTTGGAGCAAGGGGCTACATATAGTTGGAAAGCCTAGGATAGAGTTAAAAGATATTTTAGTTAAGAATAGTTATTTTCAAAGTTATAAATTAAAGAAAAGATTATTTGAAACAAAACTAAAATCTAAATTTTGCGAAGAATGTGGTTGGCATAAAGTTTCAAAAGATGGCAGATTGCCATTGGAGCTTGATCATATCAATGGGGATAGTAAGG
>PCRW01000049.1:3574-4657 GCA_002772115.1 Candidatus Moranbacteria bacterium CG23_combo_of_CG06-09_8_20_14_all_35_22 | reverse complement strand
TAAAAAAGAAATAATTTTTGGGCGAGTGGCGGAATTGGTATACGCACGACACTTAAAATGTCGCTCCGTTCGCGGATTGAGGGTTCGAGTCCCTTCTTGCCCACACAAAACAAAATCGCCGATGAGGCGATTTTTTGGTGGTTATTTTTCGCGCTCAATTTTTTCCAAAACTTTTGGGATTTTTTGGAAGTCGGCGATGAGGGTTTCGCGCATTGAGCCATTATAGAGCGTGGCGGCGGGGTGATATAGAGTGTAGAAATTTTGTTTACCGATTTCGGGGATGGTTTTTATAACTAGTGTTCCGTGCATTTGGGAAATTTTTTGGTTAGGCAAAAATCTTTCCATAGAGTGACGACCAAGAGTCACAATAAGTTTTGGTTGAATTGTTTTTATTTGTTCGAGTAGCCATGGCCAACAAGTGATGGCTTCCTCTGGAAGTGGATCGCGATTTTCTGGCGGACGACATTTGACCACATTAGCGATGTATATGTCTTCTCTTTTTAGTTTTATTATTTCTAGCATTTCGTCCAAAAATCTCCCAGCCGAGCCGACAAAAGGGCGACCAAGTTCATCTTCTTTTTTTCCTGGACCTTCGCCGATGAACAAAATTTTAGCGTTAGCCGATCCTTCGCCTGGGACAACTTGCTGACAAGTTGCACGCAAAGCACATTTTTGGCAAGCGAGTATTTTTTCATTTAATTTTTCAAGAAGGATTTGTTTGGACATAATTTATTTCAACTCATGTATTCTTATCAATTCAAACTTATCCGTATCTGTTTCCCAGACGGCAAAGGTGGGGGGATATATTTCGCCGGCGAGAGTGCCTGGATTAAGAAGGGTACATTCTTTTTGATTGGCGTCGGCTTTGATTTTTTCAATCCACGGTTTGTGAGTATGGCCATAGAAAACAAAATCATATTTTCCGGTTCGTGCCAGTCCTTTGGCTTCTTGTGGGTAGTGAACAAAAGCGACATTCTTTTTTTCAATAACTGCTTCGCCAAATTTTTTGAAAATGTAGGTATTGCGATATTTTTTCTGATCTTCAAGATCTCGCAAATCATCATAGTCAGCATTGCCATAAGT
>PCRW01000049.1:0-3529 GCA_002772115.1 Candidatus Moranbacteria bacterium CG23_combo_of_CG06-09_8_20_14_all_35_22 | reverse complement strand
ATCCAAAACCTTTTTCAGATTGACTTCATTATTGTGGATGTCGGATGTAATTGCGATTTTAACCATAGTATTATTTTAATTTATTTTACTCTGTTCCCATAAACTATCAAATAGTCCTTCCATCATTTCTCTGTATTCAATGCTTTCGATTAACAAGCCGAAATTTTCTTTTTTGGAGGATATAAAAACGCTTTTGTTGTCATAGATAAAAATAGTTGAATTAAAATTTAATTTTTCGGAAGCATAGCGAACTTCTCGCAGTTGCTCGGCGTGTTTGTTGAAATATTTAATTTCTTTATCGCCCAGATTCTTTAAGCGGATTGTTTTTGTTTTTATATTAGAGGTTGATCTTTTTTGAACATAATCCTTGATAAAATTAATTCCTAATGTTTCAAATAATTTATTTGAAGGCGTGATTGCCAGAATCATTTTGTCTTGGCAATTAAGCGAATCAAGAAAAAGATTTTCCATATTCTCTTTGCCTTCATAAAATTTAATTTTTGGAAAAAACAAATCTGATTTTGTTATAGACTCAAGCTCCGGCATAGCCAACGCCAATTCTTTTTTTGTTTTTTCTATTTCTCTTTTCTTTTTGTCCAAGAGCCTTTCAATATTTCTGGGGGATTCCATGGTAAAACGAGCGCCATATTTTTCTCCGGTTTTAGCGACCAAGCCTTTCTTTTCTAATTTATTCAAGATATCATAAGTATTTTGTCGGCTAATTCCAGTTTTCTTCGCTAAAAAATTAGCCAAAACCCTTTCTTCTTTGAGTCCGGCCAGATATATCACAATCTCTTTTTCGTTTAATTCGGCTTTTTTTAGTATTTTTTCAAGCATAGATGTGATTTAATGTTGTCAATATTGTTTCGTCATATGCTATATTAAGCTAATATAAAGGCTTTGTCAAATAATATAAAAATGTCAAAATCATATTGACATGTAGTGGTTTTTTTGGTAATGTTTAATATTCAGAAGTGGGGAAGAACTTTTAAAATTCTATAATAAAAGGGGAGGACTTAAAATGGGAGATATTAAAAATGAAGTCAGGAGTATAGTATTAGAGAAAAAACATGAGAAAAAGAAAAAAGAGGAAGAGAGAATAAAAAAACTTGATGTTATTGCGGAGGAAATATTAAAAGGAATATATCCTGAACGTGATGAATGGATAAAAAAAATTAAAAAACAAGCCATAGATATGGCGAGAAATGGAGAGGAAGATCCATTCAGATTTAAAATCTCTGAGTTGCGAACAATTAATTTTGGGCAAGAGCAAGAAGGTGATTATTATTCGCTTCTTGAGAAAAAAGGCTTCGACGAGTTGTTTAGAGTTCGTTTTAGAGTTAGTAAGATAGTCGAACTCTTGCATGAATATTTCTACGAAAAGGAATTTGTGGAAAGCGAAATTATAAAAAAGGAAGGAACGCATTTGTCCATATCATTTTTGAGGGACAGAGATGTTCCTGATCTTACAACTTATGATTAGTCTGAAATAGCTTCGGCAGGCGCCCATCGTGGTGCCTGCCGATTTTTATTTTGAGAAAGTTTTTATGATGCGATATTATTAACAAAAATGTTAACAACTATGTATCATTAAAACAATTTACGATAATCAATATTGTGCATATGTATAGAAAGTGATTATAATCCAAAATACTTTTTTATTTTTTCTTCGTGTAGAAGTTTTTCGACGGTGAGAATTTCGATGTGTTTTTGCACTTGGAAAATTTCTGCCACAAAAAGGATCTCATCCTCGCATTCATAAGGACAAATCCAAACGCTTTTTTGCATTTGATAGAATCCAAGATCTTTTATTTTGTTTCGCAGAGCGTTTCGTGCTTGATTATATAGTTGAGGTTTGGTCGGAATATCAAAAATTAAAACTCGCCATTTTCCGTCCCATTTTTTTGGTTTGAATAATCGCAAATTTTCAAAATAAAAATCCTTGATACGCTTTTGACCTTTATTGGTGAGCTGAACTCTAATTTTACTATTCTTTTCATGGATAATTTCAATTAGCTTTCTTTGTTTTAGATTATTATAGGCGATTTTTATTTGTTTTGGGGAATATTTTCTTTGTTTTTCAAAACTTTTTACGGCGGAAATTATACCTGGTGCAGTCGCATCTGTCATAAGAAGTGGCCCTGCCAAAAGAGTGGCTAACAAAAATTTCCCTGCTGTTGCTGGAAGACTATCATTATACAGAAATTTTTCTTCAAATAAATCCTTAACAGACAGTTTGTTTTTGGACATAATATTATGTAATCAATATTGTGCATATGCATAAAGTTGATTATGGTTATGTTTATTTGTATTTTAAATTCTTTATATCGGATATTAATAATAACAGTATACCATAATAATCACATTTGTGCATATGCATAGAAAGTGATTATTATGGTAATAAGTAATAATATTTTGGTATTATGTAAATGTAATATTTATAGTGTTGGGGTATAAATGAGAAGATATGTAGAAAATAAAAAAAGGAATTAGTTATTATTCCTGTGGAATTTTATTTGAAATATTTATTTATTGCTTCGCCCAATAGTCTAGGTCGTCGTCTTTTTCTTGGGTTGTATTGACAGTATCTTTTTGTGATGTGCTGATATTCCAAATCGTATTGAAAATAGCTTTTTGTGCTTGGGCATATTCATTGGATTCAATAATAAACCCAATTTTTTCTTTTGCCAAAATTACAACGGATTTATTATCATAGAGGCACATATAAGAAGAAAAAAACAAATCTTTGGGCATTTGCCTGGTTTCACGCAGTTGATAGCCAGTTTCTCTTTCGGGGGTATAACTAGCAGATCTAAGGGAGAGACTTTTTATTTTGAGAGCAATTCTTTTTTTTGACAAACGCTTTCAAAAAATCTTCTCCCAGCATTTCATCTACACTGGAATCGGCAATATAATAACGCGCTACTTTTTCCTTGCAAGTCAAAAAATCTTCAAAGATGTTTTTTATGCCGGCAAAATTATAATAAAGCTTTACTTCCGGTAGGCTAGAGCCTTTTCCATAGAGATCTTGAATTTTAGGCAACAATTCGGAAACGGCCGATTGTTGCTGAACTATAATATTGTTCAAACTACTTTTTGGATTTTCGATATAGTATAATTTTTTGTTATTTCTTATCGTCATACCAACAACACCCTTTTTTATAAGGGAATCTAGGCAATAATAGACGCTAGTTCTTTTGATAGCGGTTTTTTGGGATAATTGAATCACAGTGGCTTCTTTGGTTTTGAGTAATTCAATATAAATATCAGCATCTTTGCCGTTTATACCAATAATTTCGAGTTGTTTGGCTATTTCTTCCATAAATGTCGAATAAATTAGTCGTCAAATATAGTATATATTAAGGCTTAAATAAAGTCAATGATATAAATAGTATGATTTTTAGACTGATTATTTTGACATTTTGATAATTTTGCTGTATAATTGAATGTTAAATTTAGGTCACTGAAAAATTAAAATTTTTTCGAAATTAAACTCGGACCCTGAATTTCCTTGCCAAAAATTTCCCTC
>PCRW01000021.1:3722-7263 GCA_002772115.1 Candidatus Moranbacteria bacterium CG23_combo_of_CG06-09_8_20_14_all_35_22 | reverse complement strand
ATCAATTAATTTTAAAAAATCAAATCTGTCTAATTGAAGCTAAATTATTGTCTTGACAGACGGTCCATCTTAGTGCAAAGATTTTAAGGGTGATACGATAACGCCCCAAATATTTAATGCCGTAATAAAAATTATGAGGGAATTTTTCCCTCATGACGATTTCTTTTCCTTGACATACGAAGAACTTCACGGACCGAATTCTAAAAACTAGTTGATAAACTTTTTGGCTAGTCGCGGTCGATGTGTTATTTAACATCGACCGCTTTTAATTTTCTCAAAATCCAGTTAGAATAAAACTATGAATAAAGAATTTATTACAATCAATTCCAAACAAACCAAAAAACTAGGTGAGTTTTTAGCGCAAGAATTGCGAGGAGGTGAGATTATTTGCCTTGATGGTGAATTAGGCGCGGGTAAAACGACTTTTACTCAAGGGCTTTTGAAAGGTTTGAAAATCGAAGGACCATACACTAGCCCTACCTTTTTGATAATGAAACAGTATCAACCTCACCCCAGCCCTCTCCTTATAAAGGAGAGGGGGATTATTAGGGTGTATCATTTTGACGCCTATCGAGTGGGAGCGCAGGATATTTTGAATTTAGGCTTCGAAGAAATCTTGTCGAATCCAAAAAATATTATTATAATAGAATGGGCGAAGAGGATAAAAGAAATAATCCCAGCTGATGCGATTCGGATAGAATTTAAATGGCTGGGTGAAAATAAGAGAAAAATAATTTTTAAAAATAAATAACAAATAAATATTTGTCATCCTGAACTTGTTTCAGGATCTAATTTAGTAGATGCTGAAATAAATTCAGCATGACATGTAATCTTATGAGAAAAACAGTAAGTGTAATATTTGTAGCAAGTTTAATTTTATTATTATCTGCTTGCTCGCAAAAAAAAGACACAATCCCAAACCCAATTTCTGACCCAGGTGGGCACATTTCTGGGATGGTGGATTTGAATAAAAAAGCGGGGGAGGATATTAAAAATGCAGTGAACAGCGAAAACGAAAAATTAACTAACGCCTTAAATGAAAATAATATGAATGAAGAAAAAAATGAAGTAGTGGTAATGAAAACTAATCTAGGGGAAATTAAATTGGAATTATTTTCTGCTAGTGCGCCTAAGACAGCGAAAAATTTTCTTGATTTAGCACAAAAAGGATTTTATGATGGCACAAAATTTCACCGAGTGATCAAGGGTTTTATGATTCAAGCCGGTGATCCACTTTCCAAAGATGATTCGCAAAAATCCATGTGGGGGACTGGTGGTCCAGGCTACAAATTTGATGATGAGCTCATTGGCAAGGAAAAATATTTGCAAGGAACTCTTGCAATGGCCAATGCTGGTCCCGACACTAACGGCTCTCAATTTTTCATTGTTACTGCGATTCCCAGCGCGCAACTCCCACCAAGCTACACGGTTTTTGGCAAAGTAGTTTCTGGAATAGACACGGCTTTAAAAATCGAAAACGTTAAAACCACTTCCAATGATCAGCCAGTAGATAATGTGGTGATTTATAATATGGAATTGATGGGGAAATAAAAAGTTGCCAAGTAATTAGTTACTTAACAAAAAATAATAAAAAAGCAGGGTCTAATTTTTTGACATCTATATACTTATATCTTGTACATTTATTTGACTAGACTTAATATTTCATGCTAGTATCCTTTGTTGGTTCTTTTAAACAAAAAGTTAGCCTAATTAAGAATTATGCAACAGTTAAATATGGAGGTGATTTGATGAAAATTGTGCCAAAAACAAACAATCAATGGGTGGAAAAAATCAGTAAAACCTTAAGCAAGGACCGGCTTGATTTAATAATTGATCGACCGATTATCGCATGGTTTTCAGAAGAAAAAATTTCAATTCAACGGTTGATAAAATTGTCGGGTTGTTTAGGGAACGACTCTTGGATGATTCAAGGTCGAGGTAATCAAGAAAATAAAGATTTTGACATGACAATTGCACCGACGACTTTAGATAAATGTCTTCGGTG
The DNA here is from genome assembly GCA_002772115.1 of Candidatus Moranbacteria bacterium CG23_combo_of_CG06-09_8_20_14_all_35_22. GTDB lineage: Bacteria > Patescibacteriota > Minisyncoccia > Moranbacterales > UBA2206 > UBA2206. Next base: position 5,258 of record PCRW01000021.1, on the reverse strand, counting down.
GCCATCGAGAGACTGTGGTTGGGTGTTGTGCGAATTTCCCGACGAAAGAAGTTTTTATGAGGCTGCACTAGAATACTTAAAACAAGAAGTATATTTGTAAAAGGATGATTGTATAATAGTCTTAAAAAGTATCTTAACAATAAGTGGGGTGCTTTAAAAATTATAATAACCCTTACACTTAACCGCCATCAGATTAATTTTGATGGCGTTTTTTTATATACAGATTATTTACTTGTTGGTAGAGTTCTTTTTATAAGTATAAAAAGCGGTATTTCTGTGAGTAGCTTAAAGCTGGAATTTTCTTTTTCTTTTGCTTTTATTTTAAATAAATATCCACCTCCCTTGGTTACAGTAATAGCGGATGATTTTATACGTGTTCGTAGTCGTTTTTTATTTTTAGGAAATGTTATTGTTTGTTCAAATTTATTAAGTATTTTTTTATCAGGATCAACAAATTCTATCTCTATATAAAATTTCTCCTCATTATTTCTGACGGTGGATGTCCAAAAACTAATAATTTCATAGTCAAAATTGAAATTAACAGGTAATTTAAAATCTTTTTCCATGGGAATATGAAAAGTAATTTCTTCTAAGACTTCACCAATATTTATATTATTAGTTTCAGCATCTATTATAGATTTTTTACACAATATTGACCAAATATGTTTCATATTTTTAAAATTATTTTTTTAATTTAAAATTCATCTATAGTAGTGGATGATTTATTTGAATTAGTAGTGGACTCTACAAAGGACAAATTTTTTCTCGATTGATTATTTAAAAAGTCTATTATATCCGATGAGGTCTTGTTGTCTTCTAGTAATTTTAATTTAGGTGCAATTAACTCTGTGTCCAAAGCTTTTGCTATTTTATCTAGAAATCTAAGACTAGGAAGATAGATTCCTCTTTCAAGTCTGGCAATACTTGATTGTTTTGTTCCTGCTTTTTTAGCTAGTTTTTCTTGGCTAAAACCCCTAGAAATTCTTGATTCCATGACATAAGTAGCTATTTCATAGGAAAGCTTATTTTTTTCAAAATATTTTTTGAAACTTTTATCTTTAAATAGTTCATTTTTTAAATCTTGCATGTTCATTTTTTTCATTAATTTTTTTATATAAAGTTTTTTCTACTAAGGGCTGTTTTAAATTCTCGTAATTCTATTTGTTGTGTTTTTTTAAAAAATAAATGTAACAACCAACAGTAATTATTTTTTATTGCGCATAATATTCTGTAGTTTCTACTTTTTTTACCAACTCGCACTTCATATAAAGCATAATTTTTTATATAAGTTGCATCGTGCGTTATTTGCATTTGGTATAATCCACTTTTTTCAATTATTTCTATTTTTGCCCAAATAAAGAGTTTTGTTTCGTTATCTTTTATTTTTTTCAATTCTTTTAAGAATTGGGGCACATATTTTACTTCCATACCCTCCTTGGAATTAGTCCTCCCCCCATAAGATGGACTAATTATTTATTATAACAATTGAAACCACTGAAGAATTAAAATTTTTGAGAAATTCTTGTTTGAGAATCC
>PCRW01000021.1:0-3688 GCA_002772115.1 Candidatus Moranbacteria bacterium CG23_combo_of_CG06-09_8_20_14_all_35_22 | reverse complement strand
GCCTTTGATTGAGGGAAATTTTTGGCAAGGAAATTCAGGGTCCGAGTTTAATTTCGAAAAAATTTTAATTTTTCAGTGACCTACAATTATGTTATAATTATATTTCACTGTTAAGATTCTGTCAAGTAGCTCTGTTTTTTTTGTGTTTTTTGTAATATACTGGAGATATGCCAAACAAACCAAAAAAACTTATTCTCATCGACGGCAACGCGATCATTCACAGGTCATATCACGCACTTCCGCCACTCACCACTAAAAGCGGGGAGTTGGTCAATGCTGTTTATGGTTTTGCGTCCACAATGCTAAGCGTGATTGCCAAATTTCAACCAGACTATATTCTGGCGACTTTTGATTTAGCGGGACCGACTTTTCGCCATGAGGAATATAAAGAATACAAAGCCACGCGAACGAAAGCGCCGGATGAACTTTATGCACAAATTGAACGAGTGAAAGAAGTGGTACGGGCGATGGGAATTCCGATTTATGAAAAGGCGGGGTTTGAAGCGGACGATGTGATTGGGACGATGATTAGAAAATCGGAAGAAATAAGTGGTTCAAGACATCCGATGTCTTGCGACCATAACGACCAAAAGACATCGGATGTCCAAGAGGATATTGAAAATATAATTGTGACGGGGGATTTGGATACTTTGCAACTTGTGAGTCCGAAAACTCAAGTTTACACCATGCGGAGAGGTCTCACGGATTCAGTGATGTACGACGAGGTGAAAGTTTTTGAAAGATATGGCTTGAAACCAGATCAAGTTATTGATTATAAGGGTCTACGCGGTGATCCGTCGGATAATATTTTGGGCGTCAAAGGAATTGGAGAAAAAACCGCTTCAACGCTTTTGCAAAAATACGGAACCATTGAGGGAGTTTATGAAAATATTTCGCAGATTAAAGGAGCGGTCAAAGAAAAGTTAGAGCGAGACAAAATACAAGCCTTTCAAAGCAAGCACTTGGCTACAATTCGCACGGATGTTCCAGTAGAATTGAATTTGGAAGAAGCCAAGACCCGCCTCTTCGGCGGGCAGGCGCACGAATTTGATAAGGCAAAGTTAGTAAAATTATTTCAAGAGCTGAATTTTTACTCATTAATTAAGCGAATACCAGGATCAGGAGATTATGACACTACAAAAATACAAAATAATTACAAAATTACAAAAAGTACAAAAGAAGAAGGGGTTAAAGATTTTAAGTATGAATTAATTACAGAGGACAAGGCGGAAGAATTTTTTGAAGAACTTAATAAGCAAAAGGAAATTGCGATTGCGATTAAGACAAGCCCTCTCCCCAACCCTCTCCCGAGTACGGGCGAGGGGGTAATGGTTAAAGGCGTAGCTTTTTCTTGGAAAGCCGGACGAGCAGGATTTGTTGAAAGAAGCAAGAAGCAAGAAGCAAGAATTAAGAATATTTTAGAGAATAAGAATATCAAGAAAATAGGATATGATTTGAAAAGTATTATAAAAATATTTAAAGAAAATAATATTGAACTGAAAGGCGAATTATCTGACATAATGCTTTCGGCTTATGTTTTAAATCCGGGAGGAAAACAAGATTTCGCTAGATTGGTTTTGGAACAATTGGGCGAGGAAATATTTTCCGAAAAAAAGAAAGGACAATTAGGATTAGATATGGAAACACCGGAAGAAATTGCCAATAAAGAATGCAAAATAGCAGATTATATTTTTAAGCTAGAAAATATTTTTTCCGATAAAATTGCAAAAATAAGTCAAGAACAAAAAGAAGGAAATAATTTGAAAAGCGTATTGGATAAAATTGAATTGCCACTGATCAAAGTTTTGGCAGAGATGGAAATTTATGGAGTGAAACTCAATACGATTATTTTCAAAGGAATTGTAGAAAAAATAAACGCTCGAATAAAAAATTTAGAAAAAAATATTTATGAATTGGCTGGAATGGAATTTAATATTAACTCTCCTAAGCAGTTAGCGGAAATTCTTTTTGAAAAATTAAAAATTTCGACAGATAATATTAAAAAAGGCAAAACCGGTTTTTCTACTGCGTCAGCCGAACTGCAAAAAATAAAGGGGGAATATAAAATTGCCGAAAAAATTGAAGAATATCGAGAAATTTTCAAGTTGAAAACTACTTATCTGGATGCCTTGCCGTTACTTATAGATAAAAATTCCAGAATTCATACTTCGTTCAATCAAGCGGTGACAGCAACTGGGCGCTTGTCTTCATCTGAACCAAATTTGCAAAATATTCCAATCAGAACTGATCTTGGACAACTTTTGCGCGTGGCTTTTGAAGCGGAAGCTGGGTATAAACTTGTGAGCGCCGATTATTCACAAATTGATCTGCGTGCTGTCGCGCATGTTTCGGGCGACAAAAAAATGATTGAACTTTTTCACGCCGAGTCTGACATCCACACTGCCACTGCTTCTGAAATTAATAAGGTTTCATTGTCGCAAGTGACACAGAAAATGCGAAGTTCTGCCAAGGCTTTGAATTTTGGAGTGATATATGGCATGAGCGTTTTTGGATTTTCTGTTTCCGCTGGAATTTCCAGGGATGACGCCAAAAAATTTATTGATGCTTATTTTGAAAAATTTACCGGCGTAGCCGAATATATGAAATCGACCAAGGAATTTGCCAAAATCAATGGCTATGTAGAAACAGAAATGGGGCGCCGGCGTTATATCCCAGAAATTCATTCGCCAAATTTTATGGTGCAAAACAGCGCCGAAAGAATGGCGATCAATATGCCGATTCAAGGAATGTCAGCGGATATTGTGAAACTGGCCATGCTGGCGGTTTACCAGGGATATAAAAATAATTCAGATGTTAAAATAATTCTTCAAGTGCATGACGAAATAATTTTAGAAGTGAAAGAAGAATTTGCAGAAGAAGTTGCTAAGAAAATTAAAGAAATTATGGAAAATGTTTATAAATTAAAAGTTCCCTTGGTAGTGGATGTGAAAGTTGGGGATAATTGGGGAGAAATTTAATTTTTTCTTTTGGATAAAAAAACGCCCAGTTCGCATTTGCGAGCTGGGCGGTTTTTTAAAAGAACTAAATATTAGGAAGCTTCATACCACAAGCTTCCAGTTTTTTGGAAATCTCGACGAAAATCTTTGCGTATGTCGCATCGATTTCATCGGAAAGAACATGTCCTTCTATCTCGGCGACCCGTTTTTTCAAACGGATCGAGATTAACATAAAATATTGTTCTTGAGTATCGAGGACACCATTTTCGTTTGCCATTTCAGCAAACTCCCTCGAGATTGAGGAAAGCACTCCAGTGTGAAAGTTTGCAGAAGCCAGAGAAATCATTTCTTCATATCGCTTAAATTTCTCTTGGCAAAAAGATAATGTTTCACAATCTCTTTGCGCCTCCGCCTTTGAAATTTTTAAGGAGGAATAAGATTTGGAAATAAAAAAACTGGCAATTACAAACAAAAAAACAAAAATAACCAATACAACTGTTCTTTTTTTCATGTTTACCCCTCCCATAAAATAGTTGTTTGTTTTTTTAAAGTTGATTTCCATTGATTACTTAAATCAAGGATTGTTCCCAGAAATAAGAAGTAAATGGAAAAGGAGAGTTGTTTATTTAGTTTTTAAGGAACATAATCACTGAACAATTAACATTCAGTCTCCATTTTACTCGGATAAGAGTAAATGGCGTCTCGATTGGAGATTTTCTTTATTAGGCTCT
>PCRW01000045.1:1425-5034 GCA_002772115.1 Candidatus Moranbacteria bacterium CG23_combo_of_CG06-09_8_20_14_all_35_22 | reverse complement strand
TGTGTATGATTTTTTCATACTTTCATTGTATCACATCTATCTAATAGGTTTGTCTGGATTTGCTAGTCCATTATAAAACAGCTTTCTTTATTATTTCCTTCTCCTTTATAAGGAGAAGGTGTCCCAGTATTCTGAGACGGATGAGGTCGAGGGATGCACATATCAATTATCCTATCCACAATCTCATCAGTGGAAAGTTTCGCAATTTCCTGTCCGCACTCCGGACAATGCGGAATTCCAATTTTGGCATAAAGCAACCGCAAATAATCTTGAATTTCTGTCACTGTCCCAACGGTGGAACGCGGATTATGCGAAGCTGCTTTTTGATCAATGGAAATAGCCGGTGAAAGGCCTTCAATATAATCCACATCCGGCTTATCCATTTGACCCAAAAATTGCCGAGCATAAGAAGACAAGCTTTCCAAATAGCGCCTTTGTCCTTCCGCAAAAATAGTATCAAAAGCCAGCGTACTCTTGCCCGAACCGCTAATGCCAGTGAAAACTATGAATTTATTTCTGGGTAAATTCAAGTTTATATTTTTTAAATTGTGTTCGCGCGCCCCGCGAATTATTATCTCATCCTGCATGATTTTTTATTTACGAACTACGAAATGAGCGAAATACGAAACACTTAAAATTCCTTTTCGTATTTTAGTATTTCGTATTAATTTCGTATTTCGTAAAACTAAAAAACTTCCCCTTTTGAGGTACTTAATATTTAGTTATATCCTTCAATCATATTACACTTTATATTAAAAAATGTTTCCAAGCAAAAAATTAAATATCTATTTTTATACTAATTTATCTTCTTTAAAATTTTCTAAAATCGACATTGCTAAAGCATTAGACAAAAATGTTGGTACTGCATTACCTATTTGCAAATTTCTATCACTTCGCGATCCATAAAATTTATAATCATCTGGAAAACACTGAATCCTCGCACCCTCTCTCGTTGTTAATGGCCTTGGTGCTCTTGGATGGATGCATCTCGATGATGATGGTGTACTTAAATTTCTTGTTATTGTTGGTGTCGGTCTCTTCCACCAAAGTCGACAATAAGTGTTTTTAAATCCTGATGTTGGTCTTAAATTTTCTGGCAAATCTTCTGGTGTTCCTCCATCAGGTAATAATTCCATAATTTTTACTAATTTTTCATTATTTTTGGGTGCATTATGATCCATTACTTTTTCTGGAGCATTTCTTCTCATAAGTTTTTGGAATTCATTTTCTGGATCTGTCGAATATTCAAAACTTTCCTCATTAGTTTTTATAAATGGCAAATCACTTATAGCCTCCTCGAGTGTTAAGTGTGGTTTTAGTTTTTTTTCAAATAAATTTTTCTTTTCATTTTTATTTTTATGAGTTTGCTCTGGATACTGAAACTTTGACTTCAATTTTGAACCAATTATCACAACCCTTTCTCTTAATTGCGGAGCACCATAATCAGCAGCGTTTAAAACTTTGAATTGTACGGCATAGCCGAGAGATTCAAAAAGCGAAATTATAGTTTTTAGCAATTCCCCATTTTGCATTGATAAAAGACCTCTAACATTTTCAAAAAGAAATAATTTTGGATTAAATTCTTTTAACACCCGATAATATTCTTGAAAAAGCTTTCCTCTTGGATCATCTATTAATCTTTTTCCGACCGTTGAATATGCTTGGCAAGGTGGTCCACCAATAATAATATCTACTTCATTTGGTTTCATTCCAAGATCTTTTTCAACTTTTTTTGCATTAAAATACCTTATATCTTCCGTATAAACTTTTACTGCTGGATGATTTAATGAATAAGCTATTGCCATATTTGGCAAAATTTCATTGGCCACTACTATTTCAAAATCATCGTTATGGGCAAATCCATAACTTAGTCCGCCAACGCCACAAAATAAATCTATTACTTTTAATTTCTTTTTTTTACTCACAAATTCTAAATTTAATTAAAATTTATTTTTTTATATTCAATTGGATGATCTGTAATTTTCCAAATGAAGTAGTTTTGATCAATATTAAAGACTGTTTGTCCTTCCATTTGTTGTCTGGTTATCCAATTCACATTATTATCTTCAATTTCATTAAGTTTTAAAAATGCGACTTGCCCGTTATATAAATCAAAATGAATGGCTATTGTATGTTTTCCCGAATCAAGAAAAACTCTTTTTGCCTCCAACACTTTATGTTGCTTAATATCATTTATGCCAGTAAAGCCAGCCTGCATCTCAATTCTTACTTTTTCTTTTCCATTTAATTTTATTTCTAAATCAGCCTTGGGTGTTCGCTTAAAAATATCAGCCTTTTTCAAATCATCATCACCTATTAAATTAATTTTCGAAATATCTACTGCAAAAATTAAACTAAGAGCTTTCAAAAAATAACTTGAAATAACAAGCCCACGCATCCAAGAAAAATAAACTTGCTCTGGCCTTCTTCCTTGATTAGTGAGAGTTGATAAAATTCCACTTTTCTTCATTATCGAAAATGAGCGATCAATATGTTCTTTTTTGAAATATTTCAAATCTTCAGTTTTGATTTCTTTGACAACAACAGCATTTATCCTATCAATAATATTATAAAGCCTTTTATTCAATAGCTTGATATAATTAAAATCAACAGTTGGAATTATATCTTTAGCCCCAAAAAAGTTTTTCACATCCGATTGGTTGGCAAAACCTAATTTTTGCCGATATTGTCGAAAATATTCAGATGTTATTGTGATTTTTCTTGTCATGTTTTTTATAAATTATACTTATATGCACATTATATAACTATAAACTTACATACGCCACTGGCAAAACTTTCTTGAAAATTCCCGCAATCAAAATTGAGTCGGATGAATGGATGAAAATTGGTTGATGAATAGTGTTGGAAGACCGCGGAAAAAGCCCGATGATTTCTTCGCTCACCTTTTTATACCGCTTGATTGTCGCCATACCATTTATAACGGCCACCACAATTTTCCCTTCAAGATCTTCTTTGCTGGAATATTCATATTTTTCAAAAATAGCATAGTCGCCATCATTGATTCCGTCTTTATCCATTGAATCGCCTAAAGTTTTCACTGCAAAAAGTTGAGCACTATCCGCTCCGCGAAAAAGCGCTTTGGAAATTTGCAAAAATCCATCAACATTATCTTGCGCATAAGCCAAAGCTTCTCCGCAAGAAGCCAAACCATAAACCGGAATGGAAAAAATATTTTTCAAATTTGCAAAACTTTCATTTTCCACTAGATATATTTTTCTATCTTTATCTCTTTTAATAAGATCCTTTTTTTCTAACGCTTCAATCACTTGCATCACGGACTTCAAGCTATCGCCGATCCCTTGCGCTTCCATAAATTTATGCAATTTATAACTAGTAGGATTATCTTGGCGTTGCGAAATTAGTTCGCGGATGTTTTCTAGGATACTTTGTTGTTTAGCTGTGAGTGTTAGCATAAAATTTAGTAGCGATACGAACAATGCGAATTTCATGCGAATGATACGAACTATTTATTCGCAGTATTCGCATGCATTCGTAGATTTGCATCGCTTATTATTTATTTAGGTCACTGAAGAACTTAATTTTTTTCGAAATTTAACTCGCAACCTGATTTTCTAACCAAAATTTTTC
>PCRW01000045.1:0-1393 GCA_002772115.1 Candidatus Moranbacteria bacterium CG23_combo_of_CG06-09_8_20_14_all_35_22 | reverse complement strand
AAATCAAGTTGCTCAAACAGTAATTTCTCAAAAAATTTAGTTCTTCAGTGGTTTCTTATTACAGTGATATTCTAGCACTTCCCAGTTATCACTGCAAGTGCCCCCTGTGGATAACTTTACCCATAAACTTTACACCATAAAAAAATCCCCATTTTATTGGGGATTTTTTCTATTTAAACTAAAGCTTAATTGCAACTTCCGCCAGCAGTTGTTTCCGCATTTGCTCCCAAAACTTTGGTACATTCCTCTGGGGCTTTTTCAAACGCTCCGCAGATAGCTTGTTTGTAAGACTCTGACTTTCCATATTGGTAAACCGCTTTTGTTTCCACTCCGTTTATCTTCATTGTTGGAGAACCGGTTGCTCCCGCTTCAACTGCTTTCTTTTCTTCCGCTTTCATCAGAGCTGTTCCTTCGGAAGTCACACAAGCTGTAATTTTAGCGGAATTTAATCCGGCACTTTTAGCGCCCGTTTCCCAACATTTTCCATCACTTCCACAATTTTTGTTGACATAAGTAACAAAATTCATCCATTTATCTTTGCCAAAATATTTCACTACGCAAACTTCTCTTTCATTTTGTACCACTTCTGGTTCGCCATGCAAAGAACTAATCTTGTCTCCTTGTGAATTAACAATGTAGTGAAAATTGAAATCAACTTTGTTTTTCAAAAGTTCATAAACTGACTTGATCGTATCTTCCGCTTTGTTGCCGTACGGACAAAAACTCATCAGATACAAATCCACTGTCGGCTTGGCTGATTTTGGAATTTCTTTTTCTGCTTCAGCTTCTTTTTGTTTCGCTTCCGCAATTTGTTTTTTTGTTTCTTCTATATTCATTGGAGCGCTCGGAAAGAATTTTTTTCCATCTAGTGTCAGATAGGATTCGATTTCCTGTGATTGCTCGCCTTCGCCAATTTTCACTTTTATCTTAAACAGTCCGTCCGCTTTTGTCACTTCAGCAATTTCCGCCTTCATTCCTTCTTGCATCAAATTATTATTAATAAAATCTTCCACTTGTGCCTTAGCTTCTTCCGGCGTCAAGTCTCTCTCCTTCCAAACTTTTTCATAATATCCCACTCCCGCGATAAAAATAACCAGCACCACCACTCCGATTATTTGTGGCAAAAATTTTTTGTATTTTTCACAAAAACATTTCCCACTTTCGCAACACTTGCTTATTGCCGATTCGTTTTTCTCTGTTTCCATAATTTCTTTATCCCCATCCCCCACCACTTTTTTGCTTTCTTATCTAAACCAATTTATTTTTTGTGCTTTTAGCGCAAGCAATAAAGTGGTGGGGGATGAATTATTTATTATAGGTCACTGAAAAATTAAAATTTTTTCGAAATTAAACTCGGACCCTGAATTTCCTTGCCAAAAATTTCCCTCAATCA
>PCRW01000011.1:5508-5827 GCA_002772115.1 Candidatus Moranbacteria bacterium CG23_combo_of_CG06-09_8_20_14_all_35_22 | reverse complement strand
CGCCATCAGTGTCAGTCGGTGAAGTTACAGAAAAAGTATTATTGGCTATTACAGAGCTACCGCCACCACAACCGCTATTTTCGTATTCATGCAGTTCTGTTGTCCAAACTCCTGTTGGTGCATCGTCGTCCAAATCATCAGCTTTCCGAAGCTTATTGCTGCCATCTCGAGAGCTACATTGAGATGTATATTCGACAGCTGAAGATGGATTTATTACACGAATTCTGTAAACTTTATGAGTGGAAGAAAGATCTTCCGCTTTTATGTAAACTGTTTCGCCTTGAACATACGAATCCTTATTTGTAGTATAATTACTGGC
>PCRW01000011.1:1835-5497 GCA_002772115.1 Candidatus Moranbacteria bacterium CG23_combo_of_CG06-09_8_20_14_all_35_22 | reverse complement strand
ATCTGTTGCCTCAATTTGATTATTTTCATTATTTATATCATCTGAATCGATAGTTTTTAAGTCATCTTCAGAAATATCTTTTTTGGCATCGCTAATTGATTTTTCGACATAAGAAATCGTGGCTTCTTTTTTACCTCCATTCGGCAAGGTCACATCATATTCAAAATCCCCGTTATCCATTCCGGTGGTAATGTCATAAGCATATTTGGAAGCTGGCAAAACGCCTTCGGGAAGATCAAGATCAGCGGTTTTTACTTGTTCAATTTTCAAGCTCGCTCTTTTTTCCGGATCTTTTGGCAGGCAAGAAAAAGTCACGCTAACTTTATCATTCAAAGGAAAAATATATTTCACACCAAGTTCTACATCATCTTTAGTTTCTGCTGTATCGCCATCAACATTCCAATCATCATTTTCGCTATCTTTTATTTCAGCATCGTCGTCTAGACATTCTTTCCCGCTAAGATCTTCTTCAGGTTCAACTGCTTCTTGAGATGCCTTAGCTTCTTCAACTGGAGCAGTTTTCTCATCCGAGACCGCCTCTTCTGTAATCTGCCCTTCCGTTCCAGCTTCTTCAATTTCTTCAGCCACCGCTTCAACTGAAACCGCTTCAGGAATAATTTCTCCCTCATTTTCAGAATTTGCCGGTTCAGAAGCTTCTTCTTCAACAACTTCGGATTCCTCTGAATTGTTTTCTTCTTCTGAAACTTCAACCTCTGGAGCCGGAGCTTCTTCGGCCTCCTCTTTTTCCTCAACTTCTTCCTCAACTTTCACTTCTTCTTCCTCATCAGCTTCTGCGTTGGAAGAATCATCGCTGGAAGCGCTAGCTTCAATTTCAGAAGCCATATTATTATCCAGTGCAATCGCTACTGCGATACCTCCTGGCTGGAAAAATACCATAGAACAGATAGTGAACACATAAAGCGTTTTCTCTGCCCATTTTTTCAGACTTTTTTTGAGTTTTTTTAGAGTTTTCATAAGTTTAAATTAAATAAATTACTTTTTATTACAAATTATTACAAAGAAAAACCAGCCAATATTGACTGCCCAAAAAAGACAGCACGCATTGGCTGGTTATCCATAACCAAAAAATTTGTGAGAATGTTCATTTCACCCGTACTTAATGATACTATCACCAATAATATTACCCTGTGTATCAAAATTTGTCCAGTGGATAACTATTGATAATTAAAAATTTACCACCCAATCTAAAATTACGCAAGATTGACAAAAAACACAATTATTTTCTAATATTTTCTGATTTTTTAAAGGAAATAAAAAATCTCTTTGGAAAACATGGTTCCGCCGAGATTTTTTGGAAGAAAAATAAATTCTTCATTTTTCTTCCGGAAGTCTTTTGATTATTTTCAGCGCATAGCCGAAAACTACAATATACTTCCAAACTTTTTCGATTTTTTCCGCCATTTTTTCTCCTTTATTTTGGTAGTTTATTTTTCAGTTTGTTTTTATAAGTTTTTCTTAAAAAAAACACCACTTTGGGTATTTAATTTTCATTAAAATATCCTAATCTAAAATAATTTTCTTGTCAACAGAACACAAAAACAACCCCGATTAATCGGGGTTGTTGCAATTTCAGAATATCTATTGTCAGATACTAGTTGTCTTTTCTATTTCCAATTGCCTTTTTATTGCTTTGAACATAACTCACGCAGTCTCCCTGATTCTTAAACACTGGATTATTGAATGTCTTCCATCCATCTTTTTTGCACTGATTCATGTCTGTTGGTGGACCAACAATTAGGGGCTCAACTAATTCAAATTGCATTGTCTCTCTTATGTTTGATTCACCATTATCTTCAACTGGATTGTATACAAAACAATACATACCAAGTAGCATATTGGACATATCTCCTACAAAAGAGAATGTCTGGTTGGTTAGATTACTCGTATCAATAGTTGCAACATTTGAATAGCCATCTACATTTCCAAATACCGTTCCTGTTCCTGCCGCACAAGTTCCTTTTCTAATTGCCCATTGAATATTGTCCTGGTCATCATCAACCAAAAATGCTTCGAAGGTTATTTCACCATAAACTTTTTCACCCTCGTCAGGAGAAGATATTGTCGCTTCTCTTCTTAAACGATCAATTTGCACAGTAAGTCCACCGGTATTATTGGAAGGATAAATATCATATATATGGAAATTCAAAACATTGCCAGATCCAGTTATTATTTTTGAATAAACATGTTCAGAATTATAGCCACCCCAATCATTGTCGCTATCCATAAATAAATCTAGCAGGGTTTCACCATAGGATTCATATGTGCTAACTAAGTCAGTCCAGCTTGAGCTAGAACCGGTTCTAAATGAATATTTTGCGTCAGCTTCAATATTGTCTCCAGCAAAAAATGTTCCGCTCACAGTAATTTTGTATTTAGCTCCATTTACCAAAACCGAACTTGTTGTTGGCGTGATTGTATTAGCTGGAATATTAAGAGTTTGGATAGGATCCCAATTTACTTCAGCACTAGCAGAATTTACCATTCCAAAAAATACCACCGCTCCTATAAAAATTATTACGATTTTCTTCATATTTTTTTAAAATTAATAATTAAATTAGTCGGCTTATTTGGGCAAGCCTTGACCCTCGACCATTAGAATAAAAAGTCATTGATAAATTGATCATTTAAAACTGGTGTTTGTTTCACTTTGACAATTGGATAGGCATAGCTAAATGCTTCTTCCACTGCCACTTTTCCATCAAAAGAAGAAATTAAATTAAATCCATCTGCCAGTTTATTATTCATTCCATCTTCCACAAAACTATGCGAAAAAAGACCTTCACTGAAAAGATATTCACCGGTAGTTGAAATAGCCCCACCCAAAGAATAAGTCCAGGAACTTTGATTTTCTCCACTAGACATCACAATTACCCGATTTTTTTTAGCAATATCGCTCATTCCACCCGCCTTGCAAATATCAAAAGCAAAAACTGCCCGATACGCCGCCAGCTCTTCAGCCCAAGCACTCAATTCATCATCCCAAATATATTTATTATCGTAAGTAAAAATCGCTTCGTTAATTGCTTCCTTATCGCCAGCTACTTTGCCAGACACTCCATGTCCGCTAAAAAAGAAAACTACTTCATCATTTTCCGTCACTTGGCCTTTCAATGTTTCCATCGCTCCCTTAATCGCATCCCGGGTGGCTTCTCCGTCCCGCAAAAGAATAATTCCGTCAAAGCCAGATTCATTCAGTGCTTCCTTTATATGCATACTGTCATAATCTTGGCAATAATGTCTCGGGTCATCAGTTGGAAGATTGCTCACATCCGCAAGGCTTGTTTCTGAAGCAATCACGCACAAATCATTGACTGTACCAGTATAGTTGGCTAATCCAGCCACAATTGCATATCTTTTTCCGCCTTCCGGAAGTAAAACGCCGGTGCCTGTTGCCCAAAAAGCGGGCAAGCTAATTTTTTTATCCGTTCTGGCTGGTTTGCCCTTAGCTTCATCTAGAACTTTTCGTTCTTCATCTGACAAAACTTTTTTCTTGTGAATTTTGATATCCGTCACTTTAAGTTCGCCGTCTCCTAATTGCTACGCTTCGACATTTGCTCCGCTTATAATAAAAGCTACGAGCAAAATAGTTAAAAATAATATTTTTTTCATTTTTTTGTTTTTAATAATTATTACTCTAAATT
>PCRW01000011.1:0-1778 GCA_002772115.1 Candidatus Moranbacteria bacterium CG23_combo_of_CG06-09_8_20_14_all_35_22 | reverse complement strand
GGTTAGAAAATCAGGTTGCGAGTTAAATTTCGAAAAAAATTAAGTTCTTCAGTGACCTAATTTATTAATTATATTATAGCACTTTTTGATAAAATAAAAAACCCACCAAATTGGTGGAGTTTTTTGTTTTTGTTTTTGTTTCCTAATATTCTAGGAAAAGACAAGGAATCTTGCCTTTAATTTTTTTGTCCCCTTTTTTATTTTTATTTTTACTTCTCTCTTTCTTCTATGGAATTATATTATTTAAAACTCCAATCATTTTTTTAAATTAAAACTAATTGCTATTCGCATACTTTTTTTGTTTCATATAATATATAGATCTTGTCGCAGGCCACTGCTAGAAAAGAAATTGGCAAAATGACCAGTGATCCCAAAAACAATAGCAAGGCAACCAAGGACAAAGCTTCTGATACGCTCGGCCAGATTTTCGCTGGATCAATTTTGACACTCGGCTGACTATCTAAATTATTTTTTTGCGGAGATTGAGTTTTGACTGCCAAAACTTGAGGTAAGATTCTAGTTCCCTCTTCCAATAAATCCTTACCTTCTTGCATCAAGAATTTTTTTCCATCTTTAGGAATATCCACTAGTGCCACTTGGGCACCAAATTCTTGAACGGTAATAAGAGACATTTGCCCATCAATTTCTCCTGCGCCAAAAGCTACACCAATTTCTTTGTAATTAGGATTGAGAATATTTTTTCTATGCGTTTGGCTTTTCATCCAAGCTTTTTGTTGATCTTCAGCTGAAGTGAAATTTATCGCTAAATTTTCTCCAGCGTATTGGTAGTCATATTTTTCTTTGACAAACCAACTCCAAGGAGTTTTTCCGCTCGGCGAAGTATGGGCAAAATAACTATGCTCAATCATATCATTCAGTTTGGCCTTGGCAATTTGTGTCAGCGTTTCATTTTTAACCAATGGTTCCAATCCTTCTTGACTGCGAGCCGAGTTCACCAGTTTTATCACTTTATCCGGCGTAATTTCACTGGCTAAAATCGGAGCGGCAAAAATAAAAAACATCACCGCAATCGCCACGATTTCCAAAAACGACTCTTCTATTAATTTTATTTTTAGTTTCTTCATCATATATGTTTTACGAAATACGAAATTAACTAAATACCCGCCTCGCGTCGACAAGCGGTCTCCGCGAGTCGAGGCGGGCAAAAGTACGAAAGGGAGTTTGAATGTTTCGTATTTCGCTTATTTCGTATTTCGTAAAATAAAAAAAACGGGCTTTTTCACCCGATTTATAACGCTTTTGGGCTTTCGCCAACTGGCTAATTACCCACTCACATAACCATTATAGCAGACTTTTGACCTTTTGGCAAGCACTTTTCAAAAAAAACGCGGTCGCAACGAAAGATCGTCACAACCGCTCGGCTGAAGGAAAAAATAAATTTTCATTTTATTCCTCCATTGATTTTTTATCTTCAAGCTTGGATGAGAGAAAAAAAAGTATCACCAAGCTTAAACATATGAGAAAGATTGAGACTCTTTTGTCCGCCATTATTATCTCAATCAGTTTAGGCCAAATTCCAAATAACCTTTCTGCAAAAAATTTCATTTTATCTCCTTTTCATTTTTTAATTTTTGATTTTTTTAATTTCTTACTTACGCGCTAAATTAGCGCCTAGCAAGAAGAACAAAAACCAAACCAGAATTGTTATTGTTCTTGGATATGGCAATCTTAGCCACTCCACAATTTCATCAAGCCCGATGGGATCCGCAACAAAAAAGTTTTCTCCCAAAATGAAAATTGACGGGAAGGAGAAAACA
>PCRW01000001.1:827-14139 GCA_002772115.1 Candidatus Moranbacteria bacterium CG23_combo_of_CG06-09_8_20_14_all_35_22 | reverse complement strand
CTTTTTGCTTTGGTGTGTATGATTTTTTCATACTTTCATTGTATCACATCTATCTAATAGGTTTGTCTGGATTTGCTAGTCCATTATATAGGTTATTCTTAACTAAACCAAAGGCATTTGCTTCTAATAAAACATTATCAAATGCCTTACTTGAATCAAGTAAAAATTTCAAATTATTTTTTAGCCAATAATTTCTTCTGAACCCCTCCCAAGCATCTCCATATAAAGATTTTTTTGGAATAATGAATGTTAAAATTCCATTCAACCTGACTAAATTATCAAAAGATTTTTTGCAAAATAACTCTGCACTATCGCCACTACTAAATTCTATCTTTTCAATTTTCCTAAAATATATTTTTTCCTCCGCAGTTAATACATCCCTAAAACCGTATGGAGGATTACCGATTACCACATCAAATCCTCCATTCTCCCGATTAAAAACTTCGCCGAAATGAAGCTTCCAAGGAAAGAATGGGCGGATGCGATCTTTTTTCCATTTATTTAAAACTCCCTTAACCGCTAAAATCTTTTCAGTATTTTTTAGGATTTTTTCTTTTTGATTAATATTATTTAAATTCCAATTTTGCAATTCTTTTATTTTCTTATTGCAAGCGATTTCAATTATCTTGCTTTCTTCTCCATCTATTTTGTTTTTCAAAATTTTCTTCACTCTCGAATCATGAATTTTGAAAAATTTTTGATGATATTGATCGATTGTTTTCATTCCTTCGTCTAGTGCTTTTTCATCATCAAAAAGCAACATTTTTGTTTGATAATCTTCTTCAAAAAGATTTTTCATTTTTTTTGTTCGTCCATCTATTTTTTCACTTTCTCCTAATTTTATCTTGATGACTTCCCCACCCACTACCAAGTCTTCCAAGAGACTGTTGCCCTGCATAATCTTATAATCCAAATTCGGTAAAGGTTCAACATCTTCAATGTCCTCATCCACCACGATTGAAAGCCAAAAACGCAACTTGGCAATATCCACTGCACCAAGATCAATGTCCACCCCATAAAGACAATTTTGAATAGTTTCTTTTTTCAAATCATAGATTGTCTTTTTTGGTAGATCCGGCTTTATAATTCTCAGAAAATGTCGCAATTTGATAATTTCATTAAGCATTCCCACTAAAAAAGCGCCCGAACCACAAGCCGGATCGCAAACTTTAATATTTTTTAAGAGCTCATCAATTTCCACAGCTTCGTTCTCAAAAATACTGGCAGATTTTATTTTTTCTTCAACATTAAAAAATTTTACATACTCCTGTGCTTTTGCCCTACCAATTTTTGAATTTGAATCCAGATAATTTATCAAACTTTCTTGACACATATAATACACAATTTCCCGTGGAGTATAAAAAGCTCCTTGACCTTTGCGAATATTATCCTCCAAAAGATTTTCAAAAACTTTTCCCAGCATTTCCGGATCAACTGAGATTTCCTGATCATCCGGAGTGTTTTCATCAATGGTAAAATTATATTGATCGAAAATATCCAATACTCCATCCTCATTTATATTAGAAAATATTTTATTATCAATATTGATAAAAGCCTCTTTCCAATCATAATCACTGATTGGCTCAAAAAGTCCTCCATTCAAAAAGGGAACTTTACAGTCAAATTTTTCACGATAAAAACTGCCGGCTCTTTCCGGTTGCTTATTTAGACAATCATAAAAAAGATATTCCAAATAATCATTAAAGAAATTTTTATTTTCATTTTGGCATTTTTGAAATAATTTTCTCAAAAAATCAATTTGACCATGAGAAATCCCTTCGCCTTTTTTCGCTCCCAGCCAACCTTTTTTTTGAAGAAAATAAATAAAAACAATTTGTCCTAATAATTTTTTGGCGAAAATTTTCAATTCTATTCCGTGTGGCAAAGCAAAAGCACCGAAAGCCTTATCGTTTTTCAAATATTCAACCAGCTTTTCAAAAAGTATTTTATAATTATTGAAAAATTCCTTAGTAACTTTTTCCACCGAAAATGACTCTTTGGTCTTTTCCAAACTTCCAAAATCACCATCCCCGATTCTCTGCAAAAATGTCTTGTTGGTAAATTCAGTGCTGGCGAAATAGGTAAACCGGCGAAAATTGTTCCACTATCTTTTTTTGCCTGAATATTCCGGATAGACCAGCGAAAAACGAAAATCACCTTTTTGATCAGAAAAAATGAAAATTCCACCATCCACTTGCCAAAGTTTCAAAATTTTTCGCGCTTTTTCGTATTGGGCTTTTTTGCCGGAGCATTCGGAAAGTTCTTTGCTAACTTGAAAGCTAATTACTGATAATTTCTCTGTCGCCGAAAAACCAATCTCCCCCAACAATTTTCCCTCTTTGAAATCTTCATCATCAAACTCTGAAAGTGATTCATTTTTGGGAGAAAATTTTTGACTTTTGGCACGAAAAAAATGCACCAAATTTTCCAAGGAAAAGTTTTGAATTATTTCTTCCAATTTTTTTCTTTCTTCGGTCATAAGATTTTATACCTTTGAAAATAAACTTGCTTCCTCTTCAACTTCTTTTATTTTTTGTAATCTTTCTTTCCAATCTTCGGGAAATCCCATATGTGATATCTTTATATTATGCTCTACTATTATTTTTTCCAGTCTTTCACTCCATTTTGAAGTTGGATTGAGCTTACAATTGATAATTTGCATAACAAGTAAATAGTTAAAAAGCCTATTGCCGTTAGAATAATCAAAAAATTTTCCATATATTCCATGTCTTTGGTTAAGCGTTATAACCATCTCCCTGTTCCACAATCTTGAATGATGTGCACAAAAATTCCTTATTATAGACAAGGCATGGAGCCAATTTGAGATAAATTTTTTGTTTATTCCATAAGTATCAGCAATAATTTTTTGATACTCCGGTTTTAGCTGGCCATAAATCATAACGCATTGACCGAAAGTCAATGTTTCAATAACCATCCAAACTGGAGGATACTTTGGTAAATCATAGGTTTCATAATAATGTCTTATGCAAATCTCCTTGGAATATCTTAGATTTTCCAATAAGTCTATCATTCGATCATTATACTCCGCTTCATCTCTAAAATATTTCTTATCAGCCATCCAACAAGAATCACCAGAAAGAACTGCCATTTCATATGTAAGTCTGCACTTGAATGATTTTTCAATTCGTTCAAGCACATCCAACAGTAACAGTCTCAATTTTTGATCAAAAATATAAACATTTAAAACATCCTCGAAAGAAGTCTTTTCGATAAAAATGTCATTTTTTTGAAAATGTTTAAAATAAATCGAAAAATGATAATAGCTAATATTAGTTAAATATCTTTTTAGTTTCGCTTCATCCTCAATAATAAGTCCCCGTTCTTTCAATAGTTCGATTTGCTCATTTATTGTTTTTGGTAGCTTTTTATACTCCATACTTTCTCAAATTTTAATCATTTGACACTATCTTAGCATAGTGTATAATTTAAGTATCAATACCTGTCACGCCTCTTCACAATGCGAAACCGACAGGTTTTTTTATATCCTAACATTCTCAATTGCAATTATAATTTCTTTCTTATAATTTCTCTGCTCTTCCTTTTCTTTTTGCAAATAATCCAATCCCAAATCTTTTTCCAATTCATCGACATCCTTTTCATCTTTAATATCTCCAATTTTTCGCAAAGTATAATCCGGCAAAGTTCCATAATCCAGAATATCTTCCAAGAGAGTTTTCAAAAAATCCAAATGATCGATTATGCTTTCTTTAGGATTCCTAATTAAAAAATTTAGATTAATAATAGCTTTTTGTTCCAAGCTTTGTTCATTAATCGGCAAATTTATTCTCTGAGCTTTTTTTGCTTCCGCATAACTTTCCCAAAATTTTTCACTAAAAGAAATTCTCTTTTCTGTGTTTTTACAGCGAACACTTTCCAGTGATTCTTCAAAAGAAACTTCTTCTGTTTCTATTTTTTCTCCCTCACCTAATTTTACTTTTTTCACATATAAACGACCTTTTTTGAAAAAAACTAAAAGTTCATTTTCCTTGCCATTTTTGGAAACTTTAATCATTGGCGGATAATCCTTCAGTTTCTCCATTAGATCTGGATTTTCGGTTTTGATTTTTTCAAACTCTGCCAGTATTTTAGTATAAAAACTTTCTTCTTCCATTTTTTCCGGGTTCTTTTGAAGTTGTTGATATAATCCGGCAGGAGTTGGCTCTTCTTCTCCGTCAAAAATTTTTGCGTCTTCACCTAGTGTGTTATGAATCAAAAACATTTTATTGCTGGCAATTTCTCGTGACCTGATCAATTCTGCTCCTTTTTCAGTTGGAAAAAAATTGACAATAAAAAGTTCCTCAAAAACTTTCTTGCTAATACGATTAATACGCCCTACTCTCTGAATTACTCGCACTGGGTTCCAAGGAATATCATAATTGATAATCATCCCCGCTCGATTAAGATTAAACCCTTCTGAAATTTTATCCGAAGCTAGCAAGATATCAATTTCATTCTCTTGATTTTCCAAAGAAGCATCAAAATTCTTATTGATTGTTTCAATTTTTTTCGTTGATAAATCCCCCGCCACTATCAGCAGTTTGCTTCCAAATTCTTTTTCCAGATATTTCTCCAAATGCAAAACAGTATCCACATATTCGGAAAAAATAACAATTTTTCTTTTTGGCTCTCCATTTTTTGGTTTTTCGCTAAATATCTTTTTGATATTTTCAATCAAGCAAACGGCCTTAGGATCATTCTCTGCTAAATTTAATTCTTTTATTTTACCCAATATTTCCCTGAATAATTCCAAATCGGATTCAATATCAACAAGAAATTTTTCCTTAAATTTAAAATTTGCCAATTTATATCTTTTGTGATTTTTAGGATATTCACCTTTCTTTATCTTCTCTTCATATTCAACTAAATATTTTTCAATTTCATCTTCATTTAATGTATAAATTTTTTCCAATAAAGCTCTATCCAAAATATACTCATTAGTTTTTTCAATAAATTCTTTGACATCTCTAGTTATTTTTTCAAAATTCTTAATGCTCTGTTCAAATGATCCAAAAGAACTTTCAAAGCGCTTTACAATCATGCGTCGCATAAAATCAAACAAGTTGCGTTGCTGGGTAAATTGCCTGTTATCATCTTCATTCTTTTCTTCCTTGAGTTCTTTTTCATATTCAAACGGACGATAAATCGCCCCCTTAAACCTTCCACTTTCTTCAATTTCACCAAAATAACTGCCGACTATTTCCTCATAAAATTCTGACTGTTCTTTTGACAATTCAAAAAACCATTCTTTGGGATCAGCAATTTTAGACAACTCCTTAATTTCTTTTTTATAATTTGGATTGCGCAAAAGATCCAACCTATTACGACGAATCGTTACGGGCTCAATAACATTCTTTATCTGCCTCGAAAGATATTTAATTTTTTGTGAAACTTTTTTTAGATCAATCACATTTCCCTCAAAAATTGCCTTGTAATAACTTATAGCTTTATTTTTCTTGATATTATCAATTGAATTATAATACTTTTTAATATACGCCAATCGATCAAACATCCCTCTGAAAATCTTGAATTGATCAACTAAATTATTTTCCAAAGTTATGTTGGATTTTTTTGGAATAATAAACAATTTCAGTAAGGACAAAATATCTCCCGGTCGATTATTGAAAGGAGTGGCCGTGAGCAAAATTACCTTCTTCCCACGGCAAATATTTTTTAATAATTCATAGTCCTTGGTGTCTTGATTCCTGAATCGATGAGCCTCATCCACAATAACAACTTCAACATCTTTCGTTTTTTTCACAAACTCACCGGCATTTTTCAAGTCCCCCAGTGACCAAGCCTCCCAATCATACAATTTGAATTCTTCCAAATATTTTTTCCAACCGGAACTTTTTTTGTTATCACCTAAAAGACCCGGTGGACAAATAATCACTCCTCGTTTTCCAATTTCTTTGGCAATCGAACAAGCGATTATGGTTTTTCCCAATCCAACCACATCAGCAATTATCACTCCATTATTTTCTTCAATTATTGATAGTGATTGCCTAACCGCATCAAGTTGATATTGATATGGGATATAATTATTTTCTTCTAGAACTTTAATCAGAGATTCTCCAATTTCTTTTTGCTCAAAAGAATCCAGATATGTTTTTAAAACTAAACAAAAAGCTTCAAATGGAGAAATTTCCTTGACTAGTGTTTCTTTTTCAATTACTTCAATAAGCTTCTTTTTTAAATCTTCAAATTCTGAAATTTTAACTGCTTTTTCCCAAAGACTCTCAAAATATTGACTAGCCTCTTCCACTCCATAATCACCTATTTCCACATTAAATTCATTTTGTGTAGAAATTCCAGCCTTGGTTAGATTGCTACTGCCGGTGATAAACAGGTTTCTTTTTCCAACTTGACTTTCATCTAATTTAAAAATATACAGCTTTGAATGATTTGGTTCAAATGTTTTTCTGATTATTAGTTTATTTTCATTAATCAATTTTATAAAATAAATTATTTGTTCATAAAATTCCTTAGTATCAAAATTTTCCGTGTTTAGGGATTTTTTTATTGAATCAAAGAATTTATGTGCTTTTTCTTCATCGGAAAATTGTTCTTTTTCTGCATATTCTACTAGTCCATAATTTTGCACATCCACACTCAAGCCAACTAAAACTTTCAGTGAAACATCAGGATTATTTTTTAGACCTTCATACAATTCACGAATGCCGGAAAAATAAAAAAAGCCAACTAAAAATCTCAATTCCTGACTTTTTGAAATAAGCTCAATTAATCGTTTTTTTAGAGTTTCAGCTCCCGTATTACTAATAAAGTTTTGCATAAAATTACTTTTAATCTAAAATTTTGTATACACCTATATTATCACTAACCAACCAATAATTCAAGCCACAAAAAAACAGGCTTTAACCTGTTTTTCGCAATTTCATTTTCTCCAATCCTCAATTATAATTTTCTTGCCGGATTTTTTCACGATTACTTTTTGTTTCTCCCGCCAACCAAATTCGCGGATTATTTCGATTGGGATGGTGACGCAGAGACTTTTTTTGCCAAGTTTGGTTAACTTTCTTATTTGTGTTTCATTTTGTGCTCGTTTAGCCATAAATTTTTTATTACATACCGAATTACATATTAAAATATTTTCCTTACTATCTTTATTTTACTGCTAATTAAATTAAAAGCAAAATCTTGCAATTGACTAATGAGGGATGCATAAGTTATAGTTAAAATATGATTATTTTAGGCATTGAAACATCTTGCGACGAAACTGCTTGCGCCATTTTGGAAGAAAAAAATGGCAGTTTTTCGGTTTTAGCTAACATTGTCTCTTCCCAAATTGCTTTGCATTCCGCTTGGGGTGGTGTCGTGCCAAATTTGGCTGCCAGAGAACATTTGAAAAATATTTTGCCCGTGATCAATGAAGCATTAAAAAAAGCTAAGCTATCATCCAGCGAGATTGATTTAATTACTGTTACAAATGGCCCTGGACTTATTCCCGCGCTTCTAATTGGAGTAGAGACCGCCAAAACATTATCCTATCTTTGGCAAAAACCTTTGCTTGGAATTCATCATATTGAAGGACATATCTACGCTAACTTTATTGACTCTTCTACTACCCTCTCCTTAATAAGGAGAGGGGCTGGGGGTGAGGTGAAATCCGCCTCATCGGCTCGCCTCGCTAAAGCTATGGCGAAGCGGGCGGACAAGTTTCCTGTTCTTTGTTTGGTAGTTTCCGGCGGGCATACGCAATTAATTTTTATGAAAAAACATTTGCATTATGAAATTATCGGGGAAACACAAGATGATGCCGTTGGAGAAGCTTTTGACAAAGTCGCTAGAATTTTGGGTCTGGGTTATCCTGGTGGCCCTGCCATTTCAGCGACTGCTGAAATGGCTGCAGACAAACGCGGACTGAACGCGGAAAAACGCGGATTAAAGAAACTTTCGAGTGAGCCAGCGTGGCAATTGCCAAAATTGCCAAGACCAATGATAAATTCCAAAGATTTTAATTTTTCTTTCTCTGGACTCAAAACTGCTGTTTTATATTTAGTCAAAAAAAATGAAAAATTGCTATCCGACAAAAATTTTGTCAGTGCCGTTTGCCAAGAATTTCAGCAAGCCGTTTGCGATGTTTTGATTTCCAAAACCATACGCGCAGCCAAAAAATATAATCCCCAGACTATTATGCTAGCCGGCGGAGTGTCTGCTAATACCCAGTTGCGCCAACAACTTGGCGCATCAGTGAAAGATGAATTACCCCATGCTTTATATATGATACCTGATATTTCCTACTCCGTAGATAATGCCGTGATGATTGCCGTGGCTGGGTTTTTCCGCTATAAATCAGAAAAAAATAAAAAAGGCTTGCGTGATAATTGGAAAAAATTAGCCACCTCCGCTAACCTTAAACTCAAATAAATTAAAATCACTAAAAAATTAAAATGATGACTAAATTACAAATATTTTTTGTTGGAACTCTCACCGCTTTTGGCGCGTTGTTTGTCGAAATTTTAGCGTCCATAATAGCGCCTGAAATTCTAAGTCGCGAAAATATTTTCCCGCTTGAGTCAGCGTTACTGCTGGCTATTTTTGCGGAAGAAATTTTAAAACTTATTTTTTTTGGAAAAATTTTTCTTCGCATTAAAGATAAAAGTAATTTTTTTCTACCAGCAATTTTTTTCGGTAGTGGCTTTGCCATTGTTGAAATATTTTTAAATATCCTAGCTAACCCAATTTTCCACTCGGAATTATTTTTCTCTTATTTAGGCTTATTTCTAATTCATATCCTTACCCTATCCATTTATTCCTTCTATTTCTTCCACCAGGAAAAAGTTTATACTTTCAAAATTATTTTGCTTTTTGCTTTAGGCCTTTTTATCCATTTCATTTTCAATTTTTTTGTTTTTTATGAAATTAGCCCAATTTTACTGGATATTGCCCTGCTTTTTCTGCTTATTATTCCGGCCAAAATAGGTTTCCTTGCCAAAAACAAAAAATTAAATTAAAATTAAATTAAGTTAACTAAATAACATTATTTTATATCATTATGACTAAAGTAAAGAAATCTTTTTTTGAAAAATTAACTGGCTCACGAAGCATCGACACCAATGAAGAAAGCGAATTTGAAAGAGAACAGCCAATGAATATGCCCCGCATCTATTCAGAGGAAAGTGAAGCGGAAATGATCATCAATTCTTCTCCTCGCCAAATAGAACGAGAAGAACCGCGCTTGTCCCATCCCCAAGAAGACGGTGAGGGACAACTTACTATTGATGTTTACCAAACTGACAACGATATCGTGATCCGCTCAACCATTGCGGGAGTGAAACCGGAAGATTTGGATGTGAGTATCAACAATGATATGATCACTATTCGTGGAGAAAGAAGAAAAGACGAGGAAGTTATCGAAGAAAATTATTATTATCAAGAATGCTACTGGGGAAGCTTTTCCCGTTCCGTCATTCTTCCTGT
The DNA here is from genome assembly GCA_002772115.1 of Candidatus Moranbacteria bacterium CG23_combo_of_CG06-09_8_20_14_all_35_22. Taxonomy (GTDB): domain Bacteria; phylum Patescibacteriota; class Minisyncoccia; order Moranbacterales; family UBA2206; genus UBA2206. The sequence goes on along the minus strand of PCRW01000001.1, from coordinate 4,680 downwards.
GGATGTCTTGGCTGATAAAATAGAAGCCTCTATGAAAAACGGAATTCTAACTATTCGTTTGCCCAAAGCCGACAACACCAAAACGAAAAAAATCCAAGTCCGCGGATTCTAAACTTCAAAAATATTTTTTCAACTTTCCAACCAAAAAACACAGAAAATTTCTGTGTTTTTTTCTTAATGCAAAACTTTTCAGTTTTGTTTTTTTGAATCCCAAATGATTTTTGCCAGACTCAAAATGACAAAAAGCGCACCCATCCAAATAGAAACATCTTCTTTGCTAGGACCACCAAAAGACAATATCCCTCCAGAATGGCTTGGAGTTATAGCAATGGCAAAAATAGAAAGAATAATCCAAACTCCAGCAAACCGAAGCCATTTGAGAAAAATTTTATCGTTGATGAAGAAAAGGAAAATGGAAATAATTAGAATAGTTAAGCCCATAATAAATAATGGCCCACTAATTATCTCTAGACATAAAAAAGATTTTCCGTTCATAACATATGCCACACCCAATAATGAAACACTCGTTAAAACAATTAATGCTCTCCACCAATAAGTTTTCTTATCCATATTTTTTTTCTTAATTTATTATAGATTATTTTTTATCCATCTTAATATTACATTATACCAATCGATGACATGTCTATAGCAATTATTGCTATAATAATGATAATGATTATTAGTACCGCCAGTCCTACAATCCATTTTTTATTCATACATTTATTATAAATTATTTTTTATCCACTTTAAATCTTCGACAATAATATTTTTTATCGTCAAAGCATAATTCTTTTTGTCTTGGCTAATTCTTTTGATCATAAAATCAAATTGTCGATCTATCTCATTCTCGATAAGCTTTATCAAAAGATTTCTTGTTTTTTTGTGCAAAAATGGATTGTTTTTTATCATTTCCAAAAGTCTCAATTCATTTTGAATCAAGTTAGTTTCGGCTAACAATTTATTTTTTTCGGCTTTGGTTTTGATCAATCTCGCTTGATAATATTTTTCTACATTGTTTTGGAAAATATTAAGATTCATTCCCACTGAAAATTCCACTTCTTTTTCGGCCTTGTTGTTTGCTTCATCCACAGCCGATATTTTGAGAGTGTGTTTTCCGGGGATGAGCCTTGAAAGATCCAATACTTTGGCAGAAATTTTCTCATTATCCAAATATATTTCAGTTAAGATGTTTTCCGGCTGGGAGATATTATCACTTACTGAAAAAGTAATTTCTAAATTTGCATCTCCTGGATAGGTTTTGTTTTGCGGGCTGGAGATTGTTATTTCTGGCGAAATTTCATCACTGTTTAGTGTCGCTTCGCCATTAGGAACAGGTGCCACTACATAATCAATTTGTTCATCTCCATCAAAATCAGCTTGGAGTTCTGAAAGGTTGACTAGTCCTGTTTCAGGAATTTCCAATTTGGCACTAGTATCTTTTGAAGCCGGAAGATTGACAAAAGAGGTGTGCGAGACAATTTCTTCACCTGCTTCGGCAAAAGCGACATATTTTCGCTCACCAAATTGTTGGTAATAACTATTAGGAATTCCTTCTTCAAAAATTATTTTTTTATTGCCATTTTCATCCGTGATTTCTTTTGGTCCCGTATGATTTTCATCTTTATCATAAAGATGAATGTCGAGCGGTGAATAGAGGGACATTCGAATCCTTGGCTGGGCATCATCATAATCTTCTGGACGAGAAGTATGCATATAGTCAGGCAATGAAGATGTATAATTTTTATTTTCAATAATGTTTGAAATAAACTGTTGCAGGGAATCTGTTTCGAGAATATTTCCGTGATTTTGATTGTTATTAATTATTGGATCACTATTATATCTATACAAATCCACCCAATACTTCTCCACACTATTATCCTTTTCTGGCATCATCAGCGCGCTGGGAGCGGTCACCACTTCGTCTCCATCCACCGTCCATTTTGGTTCATAAATTGGTTCATACTCGCCTGATCCAGTACAAGAAGGCAATTTTCCATCAACCGAATAGCAATTGATCTTTTCTTTCTGGGAATACTTGATTCCGCTTATAGTATCCAATCCCCACCCAGCAATTTGAATTGCTTTCACATTTTCCGGCGGTTCCCACTCATCCAAATTTTCGTGAGTGAGCCTAGCTTGCTCCAAAAGATTCTTGCGCAAAATATTTTCCTTTTCCACCTCATCCTCATTGGGCTTTTCTCGTCCATCAGTTTTGCCAGTCAAAAAATCCTGAAACTTTTCAAAGTCCCCTTTTCCAATACTTTCTCCAGAAAAAAAATCAATCAGTGGTTCTTCCAAGCGATTGAGATATTCTTCTGATGGCAAAAGTCCATAAGCTCCTGGCATATTTTCTACTAATTTTCTTGCTTCTGCACGACTCATAAGAGATCCAAATGCCAAATCTTCATCATAACCATATAGCAAAGAAAGGATAGCTCGCGGAGTCCCCATCTATGGCGTACCTACGAAAATAATTTTGTCTATTATATCCGTTCTTCCCATCTCTTCTAATTTTCGCATCACATCTTTCGCCAGCAACCCACCATTTGAATGGGCAACAATAGTCACTTTTTTGTTTTGGGAAGTTACGACAAGTTTTTCAATTTCTTCTATCACTTCAATATCTTCCACATTTTTTCGCCAATCATAGGCGAAAAGATTGTAGTCATTGATATCTCGATTTTCTTTGAGCTCCGCCAGTTTTTCTGCAAAAGATTTGTAGATATTTTTTCCGGTAAATGGAAGCTGTTCAATGATATCTTTTGTATAAACATCCTCAAGGCTTTCTCCATTTTCATCCAAAGCCAATTCCGACACATCATCTCCAAAATAATTTGGTGGCCACAGTTGATCTTCTCCCAAAAATCCATTTTTATATAAATAACTAGCTTTTACTCCTGGTAAAAACAAAACATTAGCATTGCCATCAGGAAACAGTGCCCAGCGAGTCGAACTAAATCCGCCAACAGCAGAAGCTCCGACTAAAAATTCTCCTTCTCTATCATCATAAAGACTTAGTTTTGGACCACTCGGACTGCCATACCAATTATTTTGCAAAACAAGCATATCCAAAAGATTGGGATTGGAATTTATCTGCGAACCATGGATATCGGAAACGACAGCTATATTGTTAATATTATTTTCAAAATTCGAATTGATGATTTTCAAACTGTCGTCTTGATTTTCATTTTCTACCCTCAAATCAACTTTGACATCCAGTCCATAGTTGTCAGAAAATTGGCAATTTTCCAAGCGTAACTTTCCGCCTTTAAAATTAAGGGCCGAATCTCCATAATCATCCGCATAAGCAGTATTCACAAAAGAACGAAAAATATTTTGAAAAGCTGGACAAATACCATCAACACATCCTCCACCATCATATGGACTCGTTCCCCCGCCAGAAATTTTTACATAACTAAACATTGATTCGGGTGTAGAAACTCTGCCGTCTTCATCATAAATATCATTGGCGAAATACAGTAAAGTATTCAGATGATTATATCCTTGCCTTGAAATATAGATGGGATTTTCTTTTGTCCCATTGGCAACAATGCGACCGCCCAAAACAAAAATTTGCGTGCTTTCGCCCCAGCAATTATCTACAAATTCAATTTTGGCGCCTGGTTTGATAGTGAGCGTTGCTCCTTCGTATATCCACACTGACTTATTGAGCACTGTGACGCCTTTTTCCAACACCGCATCATCTCTAATTTCCCAAACACAATCATCTGCTTCGCATTCGCCGTATTCTTCTTCCTCGAATTCATCCGCTGTTGTCAAATGATATACACCAAAAGACAATAATATTACCGCCAAGAAAAAAACTAAAATAAATACTTTTCTAAATATTTTG
>PCRW01000001.1:0-805 GCA_002772115.1 Candidatus Moranbacteria bacterium CG23_combo_of_CG06-09_8_20_14_all_35_22 | reverse complement strand
TTTGATTGAGGGAAATTTTTGGCAAGGAAATTCAGGGTCCGAGTTTAATTTCGAAAAAATTTTAATTTTTCAGTGACCTAATTTTTACTTTTTTATATTACCACAACTCTAAAAAATCGAAAAGTGTTACTGAACAAAAAATTATTTTCTAATCTCCTTCTCTGCTTTCAAAGCTAGAGTCACCATTTCATTACTACCAATAGTTTTGAAAGAATAAAGCATTAGCCGGTAATATTCATTTGTTCCCGTGATCAAAAAAATGTCATTCAATTGCCCCACTTCATTATAGGTAACAAGATTATCCATAGAAATTGCGTCATTTTTCAAAATTTTCCAACCCTTGAAAAGTGGATGCTCTGTATATTTCTTTTTTTCTTTTTCCAAATCATTTTTGAATTTCCCAATTGTGATCACCGGCGCAATTTTTTTGCCATCAATATAATATCGACAATTGGAACTATCCACCCCTTCTATCGCATAAGTTTCAGCAGTTGTAATGTTTAGACCCGTAGCCGAAGCGACAAACTCCTTGGTGAAAATTCCACATATTCCTTCCGCGGTTGTTGCGTTTGTTTGAGAACCCTTTTCCATCACCACATCAATGTCTTTTCCCCCTTCAATTCCTGTTTCTGTTTTTTCGCCACAACCGGAAAAAATTATCACGACCATAAATAGCAAAGATACCAGAGTGATTTTTTTCATATTTTTATATAATAGACTCGTTGCTTAATAACAGTGCTTTCGCACAGAATCATCCTAATGATTCTGGAATGATCAGCTCGTAGAATCGAGATGGTAATTCCAG
>PCRW01000076.1:1801-34532 GCA_002772115.1 Candidatus Moranbacteria bacterium CG23_combo_of_CG06-09_8_20_14_all_35_22 | reverse complement strand
GCAAGGAAATTCAGGGTCCGAGTTTAATTTCGAAAAAATTTTAATTTTTCAGTGACCTATTATTATAAACTAACATTACAACATAATTGAAAGTTTGGCAAATTTTTGGCGACAAAACTCTTAGTGTGATAAAATGAAATTATTATGCAGGAAATTTTGGAAAAACTTAATGCTCCACAGAGAGAGGCAGTGATGACGACGGAAGGACCGGTTTTGATTATTGCGGGTGCGGGGTCAGGGAAAACGCGGGCGCTCACTCATCGAGTGGCGTATTTGATTTGCGAAAAAAAGATCAATCCAAGGAGGATTTTGGCAGTGACTTTTACCAATAAAGCGGCGGGAGAGATGAAAGAAAGAATAAAAGAGTTGCTTAATGCAAATACGCGAATTGATGCGAATGATGCGAATGACCTCACCCCCAGCCCCTCTCCTTATAAAGGAGAGGGTGGCCATCCCGACATGCCGACTGTCGGGACTTTTCATTCTATTTGTGTAAAAATTCTAAGGCGGGAAATTGAAAAAGTTGGATATAAAAGTTCCTTTAATATTTTTGATGATCAGGATCAGCTGGCGCTGATAAAAAAAGTGATGAAAGAAATGGAAATAAACATTGATCAATTCAAGCCCAAGACAATTTTAGGCGCAATTTCCAAAGCGAAAAATGAACTAATTGGATCAGAAGATTTTTTGGCGGGAGTGGGCGGATATTTTGAAGAAATGGTGGCGAAAATATATATAAATTACCAGAAAAAATTGAAAGAACAAGATGCTTTGGATTTTGATGATATTTTGATGATCACAGTTAAAATTTTTCAGAAATTTCCGGAAGTGTTAGAAAAATATCAGAATTTTTTTCGCTATATTATGGTGGATGAATATCAAGATACCAACCGCGCGCAATATGTTCTTATTAAATTATTGTCACAAAAATCTAGAAACCTATGTGTTGTGGGTGATGATGATCAAAGTATCTATAAATTTAGAGGCGCGGATATAACTAATATATTAAATTTTGAGAAAGATTATCCAGAGGTTAAAACTATTAAATTAATCCAAAATTATCGTTCCACGCAAAATATTTTGGACGCGGCTTATGGCGTGATTTCTAAAAATATCAATCGCAAAGACAAAAAAATTTGGACTCAAAACCAGAGCGGACATTTGATAACGAGGTTTGAAGCGGAAGATGAAAAAGAAGAAGCGCAGTTTATTGTAGATGAGATAAAAAAAATATGTCATTCTGGACTTGCCTGTCTCGCCGGCGGGCGGGTTTCAGGATCTCAAGAGATTCCGGATCAAGTCCGGAATGACAGATATAAGTTTTCTGATTTCGTGGTGCTTTATCGCACCAACGCACAATCACGGATGATTGAAGAAGCGATGCTTCGTGCTTCTATTCCCTACCGAATTATTGGTGGAGTGAAATTTTATCAAAGAAAAGAAATCAAAGATGTGGTTGCCTATTTGCGTTTAATTAATAATTTTAATGATGAAACTTCATTGGAAAGAATAATTAATGAACCAAAGCGAGGCGTTGGGGATGTTACTTTGGGAAAATGGATTAATATAGCTAGGAGTAATAATTTAGATTTAATATCTTGTGGCCTCGCAATTTCCAATTTCCAAATATCAATTTCCAATGAATTTTCAAATTCTAATGATCAAACCTTGCCTACCGGCAGGCAGGTTCCAAAAAATAAAATTCAAAATTCAAAAATAGATGCAATTGTAAAATTTTGCGAATTTATAAAACGAATGGCGGAGCTCAAAGAAAAATTGATTCTTACGGATTTCATTCAAAAAGTTTATAGCGAATCAGGATATGAAAAATTTCTGATGGATGGAACGGAAGAAGGAGAAATGAGAAATGAAAATGTACGCGAACTTTTGACGGTCGCCAAAAAATATAGCGAGTATGAAAGTAATCCCGCCTTGACTCGCGGAGATGACCGCTCGTCGACGCGAGGCGGGGAGGGTTTAAGATTATTTCTAGAAGAAGTAGCTTTGGTTTCTGACACGGATAATATTGATCAAGCGAAAGATGCGGTTCATCTTATGACACTACACAGTGCGAAAGGTTTAGAATTTAAAATTGTTTTTATCGCAGGATTGGAAGAAGGAATTTTGCCCCATTCCCGAAGTATATTAGATGACAGCGAAATGGAAGAAGAAAGGCGCCTGATGTATGTGGGAGTGACTCGGGCGATGGAAAAAGTTTATCTGCTTTTTACCCGTATGAGAAATATTTTTGGTTCCACTCAAATTAATGCGCCAAGTCGATTTCTGGACGATGTGCCAGAACATCTAATAGAAAGCGGAAACACTAAACCTCACCCTAACCCTCTCCTTGGAAAGGAGAGGGAAAATAAGGTAAAAATTATTTTTACCGATGGTGATCGAGTATCGCACGAAACTTTTGGCGAAGGATTAATCGTGGCGAGTCAAGGCGATATTATCACTGTGGCATTTTCTAAATCAGGGCTTAAAAAACTTTCCGCTTCAATTGCGCCAATCAAGAAAATATAAGACTTAATAAATGAAGCCTTTGATTACCCGTGATTTTGAACTTAATGTGCGGGTGCTTTTTTTGGCGAACTTAACATAATTCATTTCGGAAATAGTAATATTTCCGCCAGAAACTTTTTCTACGATAGCGACATGGCCCCACCAAGATTCGGAAGAAACCATAATGGCTCCGACACGCGGAGTTTTGCCGGTGGAATATCCAGCGGCCTTGGCATGATAGAGCCAAGTACCAGCATTTCCGCCCCATGGCACATATCTTTTTTGCGCCACATACCAAGTGCAGTAGCCATAAGGAAAGCTGTGTCCTGCACCAGCTTTGCCATCTAAAACTTTTCCACTTGAGAATGATTCATAAGGTCTTTGAGCGATATTAAACGAACTAGAAGGTGGGATGGGCACTTCTTTTTTCCCATCAGGAATAATAATTTTTTGACCAATTTCTAACTCACCATTGGCCGGCAAATCATTGAAAGCAATGATTTTATTTTTATCCGCCTTATATTCAGAGGCAATTTTTTCAATAGTATCTCCTGTTTTGACTTTATATTCAAGACCGGATACTGGCAGGATGAATATTTTATCTCCTAGTTGAATGGAATCAACATTATCCAATTCGTTGGACCATAATATGGTATTAATAGAAATATTATTAGCAGAAGCAATGGCGCTAATTGTATCGTCTTGTTTTACTTCATAGATAATCACTCCGCCGTCTTCTTGAGGATCTTTTTTGACTGGGCTATTTCCGGCCACTAAGGCTTGTCCTTGGATTATGAAAGAAGTGTCATTTTTTTCAAAAGCGATATCTTTGGAGCGTGGAAGATTTTTAGCTTGAATCAAATCGGCTACAGCAAGGCTGGTTTTTTCGGTTGTTTTCAAAAACATCATATCTTTTAAAGGGTTTTCATAATTTTCATTTTCTCCAAAATAGCCAAATAAAAAACCACTGGACTCTCGTCCTGCGGCTAGATTAGTAGCAGAAACTAAGAAGGTGCTGGATACAACAACAGCAAAAGCAGAATAATTTCGAAACAAGTGAAGAACCTTTATTGTGCGACGCTCTTTGATAAAAGTGGCGACAATTCTCTGTTTGTTGCGAATAAGGCTTCTTATATTTCCTATATTTTTTCGGCTGAATAATCTTCTAAATAATGCTATTAGTTTACTAATAGGATTAGTCTTTCTTGTGGTTTTGATTTTAAAAAGCCTTATTATAAGGCAATTTATCTTTCGAAACCCTAATATTTACTTCTAAAACAGTATAGCTTGCTGGGGTCTTTTTGTCAAACGGAAGTTTTGGGGTATAATAAATTCAATATGACAGAACTTTATAAGCTTAAAACTCAATTTTTGGAATATTTGGAAGTGGAAAAACAGCGTTCACCCAAAACGATTGAAAATTATGGTCGTTATTTGGATAAATTTTTGGCTTGGGCAAAAATTAGCAATCCAAGTGGTATTAATGATGATTTAGTCAGAAATTTTAGGTTGTATCTCAATCGATTTACTAATGAAAAAGGTCAAAATTTAAAGAAAATAACTCAAAATTATTATATTATTGCGTTAAGATGTTTTTTAAAGTATTTAGCTAAGCGGGATGTGAAGACTCTTCAGGCAGAAAAAGTGGAGATTGGCAAAACTCCGGAGCGAGAGGTAGATTTTTTGGAAAACAGTGAAGTGGAGAGGATTTTGGAATCGGCTGGCGGAGTAAATTTCAAATCTCTGCGTGATCGGGCAATTATGGAATTGCTTTTCTCGGCAGGACTCCGAGTTTCAGAGCTAACTAATATCAATCGGGATAAACTTAATCTCAAAAGCGGAGAATTGAGTGTGCGAGGCAAGGGCAACAAAATTCGAGTAGTTTTTATCTCTGATACAGCCAAAAAATCATTAGAAGAATATCTCAAAAAAAGGGAAGATGTTGATCCGGCGTTGTTTGTGCGGGATATTAAGAGTTTGGCGAAATTTAAGAAGAAAAATGAAAATACGAAGGATGATGATAATTTGCGTCTCACCCCGCGTTCTATTCAACGAATTGTCAAATACTATGCCTTGAAAGCGGGAATTGTGAAAGATGTCCATCCGCACACTCTGCGTCATTCTTTTGCCACTGATCTTTTGATGAACGGAGCCGATATTCGCTCTGTTCAAGCAATGCTCGGTCACGCTTCGATCAACACCACCCAAATTTATACCCATGTCACTAACCCACATCTCAAAGAAGTGCATAAAGCATTTCACGCCAGAAGAAGGAAAAAAGATTGACCAATTGTTTTTTTTGAAATAGTATGAGAGATGTTATGCTGGGTGTTTAGCTCAGCTTGTCCCCCACCACTCTTAGGGTCTGTAGCTCAGTTGGTTAGAGTGCGTCGTTGACATCGACGAGGTCTGCAGTTCGAGTCTGCACAGACCCACTCTAAAAGTGGTGGGGGATAAAGTTATGCGTCAATTAAAAATTTGGGACTGTAGCTCAGTGGTAGAGCGAGCGACTCATAATCGCCTGGTCACAGGTTCGAATCCTGTCAGTCCCACAAAAAAACCGCCCCGATTAAATTGGGGCGGTTTTAAATTTCTAGAATATAAATGACTTTTGTCATGCTGAATTTATTTCAGCATCTTGTTTAGTAGATCTTGAAACGAATTCAGGATGACAATTAAAATTTAATTCTCTTTTCTCGTTTCAATCACCGGCATTGGTTTGGCAACAGTTTCTTTTTCTTCTTCCTTAATTTCAGCTAATACTTCCTCGACTTTGGGCGTTGCGATTTCGTGGAAGAAAAGAATCCAAATACTTTGAGAAAAAACAGCGTAGATACTTTGAAGAAAAAGTAAGATTAGTAGAAAGATTATTATTCCAATGGCGCCGATAATAATGGCAGTAATTTTTCCAAATAGCCAAAAAGCAATTCCGCCTAGAAGGAGAAAAATGAAAAATAATATAAGTAAAATAGTAAAAATAACCAGCATAAAAACAAAACTTAGTGGAATAAAAATCAAACTCAAGATAATACTGGGCCAAATATTTTTAGCAAAAAGATTGTAAGCATTTTCTAAGGATGGCCAGAAATTTAATTTTCCTAAAACAGCATAAAGATAACTATAAATTCTTAAATAAGAAACTAAAATTACTAGAGGAATGAAAATAAAAACTGCCAAAAAAGACAAAATTCCACCAATGATATAGTTTTTATTCAAAAACAAAACTGCCAAAGGAGCGATAAGAATAATGAGGGTGAAAAAGATAAAAAGGCTCAAGAAAATATTGATATAAAATATTTTCCAAAAATTTTTCTTGCCAGAATTCCAGCCGGATTTGAAATCGGCAGTTTGTCCTTGGAAATTTTTTTCAATCGAAGCAATGAGCGCGCCTCGGCCGAGAATATTCAAGATAGAAAAAATAATCAGGAGTGAAAAAGCGATAATTATAAGAGTTATAATCCAAGACATATTTTGAGAAAAAAATTCCAGAAATTTTTCATTTTGCGCCGGATCTAATTTTTTCTCGTCGCCTGAATTGAAAAAAAAGTTGATGCCTCCTGTACCACCCAAGGCCACAAAAAAACCAAACCACCATAGATATTTATTTTTCCAAGTGATTGCCCAAGCTTTTTGGATTATTTCTAAATAATTGATAGATGACATATGAGTTTAATTTTGTAATTTTTGAATTTTTAATTTTATAAATAAATATAAATGTTTAATTTTTAAACATTAGAAATTATTTTTTTACCTTCAGCAACTGCCTCTTCCTTTTTTGCTTTTGGAGCTATTCCCATAATTTCATTAAATTCTTCCTGTTCAATTGTTTCTTTTTCTAAAAGAGTGGCAGAAAGTTTTTCCAGCAATTCTTTTTTATCTTGCAAAATATTTTTAGCAACCTGATAAGCATTTTCAATGAAAAGAGAAACTTGCCGATCAATATCCTGGGCAGTTTTTTCGGAATAATTTTTTTCTTCATGCATTTCTTTGCCCAAAAATACCAATTCTTTTTTGTGTCCAAAAGTACGCGGTCCAAGTTCGCTCATTCCATAGCGAGTGACCAAACTTCGCGACATATTCGTGGCTCTTTCTAAATCATTAGAAGCTCCTGTGGTCACATCGCCAAAAGTCAATTTTTCACTTACATATCCTCCAAGCAAAACGGAAAGTTCATCAAGGAAATAATTTTTCGAATGTAAAGTTTTATCTTTTTCTGGGGTGCTGAAAGTGTATCCGCCGGCTGACCCACGAGAAATGATGGAAATTTTTTGCACCGGATCAGCATTTTTGAGAGTGGCGGCTAAAAGTGCATGTCCTGCTTCATGGTAAGCGATAATTTTCTTTTCCTCCTCGTCGATTCTTCGACTTCTTCGTTCCGGCCCTAAAATAACTTTTTCAATCGATTCAGTAAGTTCGTCCATAGAAATTATTTTCTTATTTCTTCGAACGGTCAAAATAGCACTTTCATTGAGAAGATTAGATAAATCGGCGCCGGAAAAACCAGGAGTTCGTTGGGCAATTTTTTTCAAATCGGTTTCTTTAGCTAAGGGTTTATTTTTAGAATGCAGATGTAAAATTTCTTCTCGTTCAGCAATGTCTGGCAAATCCATGGTCACTCGACGATCAAATCGTCCAGGACGAAGAAGGGCTGGATCAAGTACATCTGGTCGGTTGGTAGCAGCGATAATAATCACATTAGTATTGGTGTCAAAACCATCCATTTCTACCAAAATTTGATTTAAGGTTTGTTCTCTTTCATCATGTCCTCCACCCAGTCCAGCGCCACGATGTCTTCCGACTGCGTCGATTTCATCAATAAAAATTATGGCGGGCGCATTCTTTTTGGCTTGTTTGAAAAGATCACGAACGCGAGAAGCTCCAACCCCTACAAACATTTCTACAAATTCCGAACCACTAATATTGAAAAATGGCACATTGGCTTCACCGGCTACTGCTTTGGCAATCAAAGTTTTTCCAGTTCCGGGAGAACCAAGTAAAAGAACGCCTTTGGGAATTTTAGCGCCAAGATTGAGGAATTTTTTTGGATTTTTTAGAAATTCTACAATTTCACATAATTCTTCCTTAGCTTCTTTAGATCCAGCCACATCTTTGAAGGTAGTTCTTTGGTTTTTGTTTTTTGGATCAGTCATTCTGGCACGCGAAGAGCCGAAGGACAAAGCTTGATTATTGCCTCTTTGGGCTTGGCGGAACATAAACCAAATGAAAGCGCCAACCAAAAGAAAGGGCAAAAGAAAGGGTAAAATTGTTCCTAACCAAAAACTTACACCGGACTCGCCTTGAATATCAATGCTCACATTTTGAATTTTTGCACTATCAACCCCATAATTTTTGAGAGTTTCTACGATTCCCGCGCTGGTTTCTTTGGTAGATTTTTCCGTTTTACTATCATTGAGCGTGATAGCAAGATTGTTTGCGTCAACTTTTATCTCTTTGACTTTTCCTTCGTTTACTTGTTGAGCTAGCGTGGAAAGAGAAATAACATCAGGTTTGACACTTGGACTGCCGTAAAGAACGAAAATTCCGGAAATAAAAAGAAAAATTAAAATGACAATACTGATGTTTTTGAATAGCTTCTGCATAATTACGAACTACGAATAAAACGAAATTACGAAAATACGAAAGTTCGAATTATTCCAAATTACGATTTACAATTTACTAATTACGATTTTATCATTCTTTCGAATAATTTTCAACCCTAACATTATTACAGTTGGGGTTTTGCTTTTCTTGCTTTTTATGATTTTTATGATTTCTTCAATATTGTTTGCGCTGATATTTTTTAAATCCCCCTTAGTTTTTTTTAAATTATTGCGTAAAACTCTGCGGAGAATTGCGGGATGTAGTTCCTCTAGTTTTTTGATTTCTAAACTTTTTGAATTTTTCAAAGCAGTTTTTTCGAGATACTCGGAATCCTCGGAGATTGAAATCAGAGAATCAAAAATAGTTTCTTTGATCTTAGGATTGAAATCTTTTTCTAAAATTGGAACGAGTTTGTTTCGGATCTTATTTCGCAAAAATAAATTCTGTGCATTCGTCCTATCCGTCCTATATGTCCTATTGACCTTGTGAAGATATTCCAAAATTTCTTTTCGACTAGTGGAAAGCAATGGTCGAATTATTTTTTCATTTTTGAATTTCATCGCAGAAAGTCCTGACATTCCACTGCCACGAATAATGCGCATCAAAAATGTTTCTACTTGGTCATCAAGGTTGTGCGCCACAGCGATATAGTCAAAGTTATTTTCCACGCGAAGCTTTTCAAAAAAATCATAACGAATTTCGCGCAGATAATTTTCAGAATTTTTTTTCTTTGCATGTAGAGACGCAAAATTTTGCGTCTCTACCAAATCCAAAGCAAAAATTTCCAAGTTATATATTTGTGCTAAATCTTGCACGAATTTTTCATCAGCGATACTGTCCTTCCCGCGAAGATTATAATTTATATGCGCAATAATAAGTTCCAGTGAGTATTTTTTTTGCAGACGCGAAAAAATATCAAGCATACACACACTATCCGGCCCGCCCGAAACCGCCAAAATTATTTTCGCTTCGTGGTCAAAAAGATTATTTTGAGAGATTGTATTCTGAACTTTTTTGATTAAGTTAGGCATAAGATTTCAGACCCTAAGCGTCAAGTGAATTTCAGACGCTTAGGGTCTGAAATTATTTTATAAATTTTCCTTTATAATTTCAGCCACTTTCTGGACAGTTTTTTCAAGTTTTCCTTCTTCATTAGTAATTTTATAATCAAAGATATTTTCATTTTCATACCAGCCATGTGAATAATCAAGGCGCGCTTGGATTATTTCTTCTGATTCGCCTCGCTTTTCAAGCCGATTTCGGATAAGCTCAAAAGGAATATGGATAAAAATTGATTTAGCTTCAGGTAATATTTTTTTTGCATTTAGCACTCCTTTGTAATCAATTTTCCAGATAACAGGTTTTTGATTTTTTTTTACTCTTTCCAATTCGGCATAAGTTCCACCGTAATAATTTCCATTATCTTCTAGCGCGTATTCGAAAAATTTATCTTCCTTTATCTTTTTTTCAAATTCTTCTTTAGAAATAAAATAATAAGAAATGCCCTCTGCATCTTCTGGGCGCATCTCTCTAGTAGTTGTAGTAATTATTTTATCTAAATCAAATTCTTTTTTGAGTCCCCTAATTACTGAATCTTGTCCGGCGCCTGATGGTCCGGAAATAATAAAAATGTTAGACATAAAAATGTTTTTATTTTTCTTCCTTGCCAACCGTAGCTTTAGCGGAGGCTGGTTTTTCCTTTTTCTTTTTAGCTAGCACAAGTCCCATCCTGTGTTCTTTGGGTTCAATAGAAAGAATTTCCCAGTTATATTTTTCGCTAACCTTAATTAGTTCATTTAGGCTTTTGCCGGGATACATTTCCGACATTTCGCTGATATGTGCCAAGCCATGGATGTCTTTGTCTAGATATACAAAAGCTCCAAAGTGATTTATTTTGTTGACTGTTCCCATAACTAGATCGCCTTTTTTATATTTAGTGGAAATTTCAGACCAAGGATCTTCTTGCAGGGCACGGATAGAAAGGGAAATCTTGTCTCCATCGATAGCAATTATTTTTGCTTTGACTTTGTCGCCAACTTTTACAATTGTTCGAGGATCTTCAATTAATTGCCAAGCTAATTCTGAAATATGTACCAAACCCTCTAGTTTTCTTTCCCCCTCATTTTCTTTGAGAGAAAATTTAAGAAAAGCACCGAAATCAACTACCCCACTAATTTCTCCACTTACTGTGTCGCCGACATTTAAAGCGGAAATAACTTCCATATCGCGTTCACTTTGAGCGGCTTTTTCGCTCACGATAAGTTTTTCTGATTCTCGGTTGGCATCAATTATGCGTACTTCCAATTCTTGACCAATTAATTTTTTGAGTAAATTGAGAATTTTATTTTTATCACCATCTTCCACTCGGGGATAATTTTTGCTGGATAATTGTGAAACTGGCAAAAAACCAGAAATTCCATTGACTTCAGCTAAAAGACCACCTTTGTTGGCGCTAAGAACCTTAACGAAAACTTTTTCTTGGGTGTCGCGTTTGCTTTCCAAATCATCCCACGCTTTTTCGCAAGAAGCTTCCCGAATAGAAAGTTCGATGTAGCCATCTTCATTTTCTGTATCAATGATAGTAGCATTTACCGTATCTCCAATTTTAAGCTTTCCTGTTCCCAGTCCGTCTTTTATTTCTTTTCCCAGCACCACGCCTGTTCCAAAAGGGTTAAGATCAAGATATATTTCATTAGAAGAAACAAAAATAACTTTTCCAGAGGTTGTGTCGCCTACTTCTGGAAATTTTAGAGAACTTTTCGCCATTAACTGGCTCATTAAAGAATCATCTTCCGGCAAATCAGCTGGTAGAGTTTCTTTGTTAGAGTTTTTTTTGTTTAAATTTACTTCTTCTTGCGAAATTTTATCAACTTCTTTGGCAAGATTGTCGAGTATATCTGACATAATAGTATAAATTTTTGCGAATAAGCATTAAAATCGCGTTAATTATTATTAAAATGCTTTAGTTTTACGAACTACCCGCCTCGCGTCGACGAGTAATTATCTTTGCGAGTCGAGGCTGGCGAAATGAACGAAATACGAAACAATTAGGCTCCCTTTTCGTACCTTCGTACCTTCGTATTTATTTAGTAGTTCGTAAAAAATAAAAATTCCCTCAATTAAAGGAAATTATTAAGACTTTATCCACAGCCGAAGCTGGGTATAAACAGGGATTAAATCATCCCTTATTCATTTTTCTTAATAATTAACCGTAAAGTTATTGTAGTTTAGAATCGGGATTGTGTCAAATTTTAGGGAATTTATCCCCCGCCACTTTTTATTTCTGCTATTTTAAAAATCAAACTAAGTAATCAATTATTTTGGAGCTGTTTTTTCACAAAAATTATTTTTTAAATAAAAAGTGGTGGGGGATAAAAAAACCAGCGCCTCATTCCTCCTTTCGTGAGGGCGCTGGTTGAGTATAATTATTGTTAAATTATTTCATGCCGGTAAGTTTTTCCCAATTTTGCTTTGGGCGATACCTTGAAGAGCCTTGGGCGCAAAGTGGACACTCTTCCTGTGGAACGGCCCAGATTTCCTTTTCAATCAAAGCAATGACTTGTCGATCGCCGTAATGCGTTACAGGAAGTTTGGGTGGTCGATGAACAAGAATGCCGATATAGGGCAAAAAATTAACAGGACCGCCGTTGCCATCGATAATAGCTTTTTGCACAGCAGTTAATGTTTTGGCTGTGGTAGTCAATTCTTCAATTTGCAATACGGAATCATTTGCGGGTATTTGCATGCGATTCCATATCATATTTTTGCCCATTGGATTCTTAGGATCTTTTTCGACACACATATTTATCGGTGCGCCAAGTTCTCTGGCGAGATCATGGGCGTATGTAATGCCGGCCGTTGGAGAACCAATTATCCAATCATAGCATTCGATACCATTATCTTCAAGAATTTCTCCGATTTTCAATGCGTGTTGAAATGCGAGAAAATCAGAGAGTGTTAGGTATTTTAATACGCGCAGACAGTCAAAAATCCATTGCTACACCATCCGCCTGTAAGTTCCGCATGCGGTTTTTTCGGATCGCCGTCATGATACCAGTAAGCATCGCAAAGAGAAAAAATATGAAGCAATTCTTCTTCGGAAGCGGTCCCATAAGTTCGTAAACGATGATAGGTGAGTTCAATGAGTTCGAGCAATGTTGTACAATCGAGGATTTTTTTCATGCAATTTTCCTTTCATTTTACCGATAAAAAAAGTCAATCCCTCTAAATAAGCCAAATTAACAGAATAGATTTTAAATAATTTTGCTCCTTTCAATTTTAATCTAACTGTAGTGGCTACTGCCTAAAAACAGTACGATATATAGACACAGGTTGTCATTTACCGATTCGTGCCAAAAGCACACAGGATGATGTTGGAAACACAAGGTCTTGCAATTATGAAAAGCGGTCCTAAAAGACGATAAAATTTAGGCAAGCGCCCCTGACTTCCAATAATGTGATTGATCGCTTATGTTTTTTACACCAATACTTCATAACGCACTTCCTTTAGTATGAAGTTCTAGTTTTTAACGAACCACTCAAAAAATCCCCAAATCACTGATTTCCTCCTTGGAAATTATCTAACCTTAAATTAGCGGTAATTAGCTTATTAGTCAAATTTTGACGATTCTAATTTTTCCAAAATAGTTTTTCTTATTTTTGCCATTTGCTGTTTGTTGATATTCAACTCGGGGATTTGGCGGGTTTTTTTGAGAAGAGTTGTGAAATTTTTATGATAATCGGAAAAATTAAATAATTTTATCAATTCCCAATATTTTTTCCAGTCAAATTCCGGTAAGAAGGTCAAACTGAAAATATCCAATTCATCTTTTTGTCCCTTGGCTGATCCGCGTCGATTATGCCAAGCGAATAATTTCAAGATAAAAAGCGCTTCCAATTCCGGTATTTGAAAACCTTTTTTGGAAAAAACACGCTTTTCAATTTCTGAAACTTCCACTCCTAGATAGGAATAATGCGAAACATAAATATCTACATCAAATTCGCCAGTTTGAATTTCATATTTTTTCAGTCGGTCGTTTTTAAATACTGCAAATTTTTCTTTGAGCTTCGCCAGATTTTCATAATCTACGATTATATCAATATCTTTCGATTTAAGCGCTCGAGAATACAAAAAAACCGCCCAACCTCCAATCAAAACGAAATCAAAATCAGCGTTGAATTCTTTGAGGAAATCAAAACTTTTTTGCGTGATAATGTTATGATAATATTGCATAAAATTAAGTTAAAATTATTTTATTTTTCAATTTTTCCAAAAATTCTTTAGCTTGCCAATCAGGAAGATTCCAAAGATCGCAAAAAGTTTGGACATCAGGCGTGAATGGAGCGAAGTTTGAAAGATATGGGTCGGCTTTCAAAACAAAAAAATTAGCATAGCCTTTGAGTTTAGGAAATCTTTTTTCAATTTCCGCCAGTTTTTCTGGTTCGGCGTAAAAATAAACTTTGTCATATTCGGCCGGTGCGGACAGATATTTTTGAGAATAGGCGCTGTAAGTGCCGAAAATTATTCCGTCAGGAGCTAGCCCCTCCATTTCTTTGGCGGACATATTGGTGTGAGTTTCATAAATAATTTCTTTTTTCAAGTTTCTTTGCGTTGCCCAAATATAAAGAAATTTTTCCAAACTTCGTACGGTAAAGTTTCGCCCAGATACGGAAATTGCGCCCGTAGCGCGCGGAATTTTGAGCGCGTTAAAGATTGTGCTTAAAGAAAAGCCGAATTTTTCTGCCAGTTCCTTTTGAGTGAACTCAAATATTTTATTTTCTTGACCTTGGAACAAAATTTCCCGCCAAATAAGCTCTTTTTTGGTCATATTGCAAATTTAAGGTTAATTTTACTTTCTATTTATAACGCCTTTTTATAGCTTCATTTCTATTATATTCGAAACATAGCTTTTTGTCAAGAGATATAGACAAGAGATTTTTTTAGTGCTAGACTATAATAGTTAAAAAAGTTTATAAAGTTCTTAAGGTTTTAAAGTTTAGAAAAAAGCTTATGTAGTTTTAAAAACTTTATAAACTTTACGAACTTTATGAACTCTCATCAATTATATGCTTATTCAATATTACGGTCATTCTTGCTTTAAGATCACTACTAAGCCGGCGGGACGCGGGCGGGAAGATGTGGTGGTTTTTTTTGATCCGTTTGACAAGTCAGTCGGTTTGCGTCCTCCGCAAGGGCAAGCGGATTTAGTTTTAGTGAGTCACAATCATTCTGATCATAATAATGTTTCTGCGCTCAAAGGTGAACCGTATGTGATTGACATTCCTGGTGAATATAGCGCCAAGGGCGTCAATGTCATTGGAATTACTTCTTTTCATGATAATAAAGAAGGCACGGAACGCGGAACAAATACTATTTTTGTTTTAGAATCGGAAGATTTGCGAGTTTGCCATTTGGGCGATCTGGGAACCGATCTATCAGAAAAACAGTTGGAAAAAATAAATGGCATTGATATTTTAATGGTACCGATTGGCGGAAGAAATTATACGATTGATGGAGAAAAGGCAGTGGATATAATCAAAAAAATTGAACCAAAAATGATTATTCCAATGCATTATAAGATAAAAGGTTCAACAGTTGAGGTTGATGACGAAAAGAAATTTTGCAGTGAAATTGGCAGTTGCCCCAAAGAAAAAGTTTCTAAAATTAATATAAAAAAGAAAGATTTAGAAGAAAAAGAAATGGCAGTTGTGATTATGGACATCGAATAAAATTTAAAATTTACGAACTACGAAAAAATACGAAATTACGAAAAATAAAAAATGAAAACAAAAAAGAACTTAATATATGCCGAGGAATGTTATCGGATAATGGGAGCGGTTTTTAGAGTATTTAAAAAATTAGGATTTGGGCATAAAGAAAATTTTTTTCAAAAAGCTCTAGCTAAAGAGTTCACGGATAACGGTTTTGAATTTAAAGAACAATTAAGGTATAAAGTTAAATATAAAGAAGAAGATTTAGGAATTTATATTTTTGATTTTCTAATATTTAATAAAATTATTTTAGAAATAAAACAAAGAAATTTTATTTCTAGTAAGGATATTAATCAATTGTATAAATATCTCAAAGCTACAAATCTAAGATTAGGTATAATAATTACTTTTACTAGCGAAGGTGTGAGATACAAAAGAGTAGTAAATTTAGATTAATTTTCGTATTTCGCTTATTTCGTAGTTCGTAAAGAATGAGTATATTTGATAAAATAGAACAGATTCGTCGCCAGCCGGAACATATCCGCTTGCGTTGGGTGTGGGGGCTCACTGCTTTTGGAATGATTTTTATTTTAATAATTTGGATGATTTCTTTTTCTGCTCAATTTGAAAATACGGATGATTCGGAAAAAGAAAATATTTTAAATAGCCAAGTGATAGAAGATTTAACAACTCAAAAGGAATCTATTCAAGACGCAACCAAGCAAATGAAAAGTTTATTAGAAAAATAAGTTTAATTTTTTAGTGCCTTATAAAAATAATATGCCAGAAGAAATAAATAATATAGATAAAAATATTCAAGCTAGAGAAATAACTTTGGAAATTCAACAATCCTATTTGGATTATGCTATGAGCGTGATTGTTTCGCGCGCTTTGCCTGATGTTCGCGATGGATTGAAACCAGTGCATCGACGAATTCTTTATTCAATGTGGCAGTCGGGTCTTCGTGCTAGCGCGAAATTTCGAAAATCAGCTACGGTGGTGGGAGAAGTTTTGGGAAAATATCATCCACATGGCGATGTGGCCGTTTATGATTCAATGGTAAGAATGGCACAGGATTTTTCTTTGCGCTATCCGATGGTCAAAGGTCAAGGAAACTTCGGTTCAATGGACGGCGACGGTGTAGCGGCTTATCGTTATACGGAAGCTAAACTTTCCCAAATGGCAGAAGAAATGCTGATTGACATTGAAAAAAACACAGTGGATTTTGTGCCTAATTTTGACGGTCAGCACAAAGAACCGGCAGTGCTTCCAGCCAGACTTCCGCAATTATTATTAAATGGTTCAATGGGAATTGCGGTGGGAATGGCGACCAACATTCCTCCGCATAATCTTTCTGAATTGGTAGATGGTATAAATAGTTTGATTGATAATCCGGAAATTTCTATTGAAGAACTTTCAGAATTTATCAAGGGACCGGATTTTCCAACTGGTGGAATAATTTATAATAAAAAGGATATTGTCGAAGCGTATAAAACTGGTCGAGGAAAAATTTTAACACGGGGTAAAGCAGATATCGTAGAAAGCAAAACCGGAACTTTTCAAATAGTGATTAGCGAAATAACTTATGCTACCAACAAGGCCACACTGATTGAAACTATGGCCAATTTAGTTCGCGATGGAAAAATTGTTGGTATAAAAGATTTACGCGATGAATCGGACAAGGAAGGCGTGCGAATTGTGGTAGATTTGAAAAAGGATGCCTATCCGCAAAAAGTTTTGAATAAACTTTATTCTCTGACTGATCTTCAGAAAAATTTTGGTGTCAATATGCTAGCGCTGGTCAATGGTATCGAGCCGAAAGTTTTGAATTTAAAAACAATTTTAGAGGAATATGTAGCGCACCGAAAAATTGTGATAATTAGAAGAACTAAATTTGATTTAGAAAAAGCTCGGGATCGCGCGCATATTTTGGAAGGATTGAAAATTGCGCTAGATCACATTGACGCAGTGATTGAAACAATCAAAAAATCTCCTACTAAAGAAGAAGCGCATAAGAATTTAATGAAAAAATTCAAACTGTCAGAAAAGCAAGCTACGGCTATTTTGGAAATGAAATTGCAAACCTTGGCTGGACTAGAACGAAAGAAAATTGAAGACGAATTAGTAGAAAAAATAAAACTGATTGCCCAGCTTGAAGCTATTCTAAAAAGTGAGAAAAAAATATTTTCTATTATCAAAGATGAATTAGCTCGTGTTAAGGAAAAATATGGTGATGAAAGAAGAACGAAAGTGATAAAATCTGGTGTGGGAGAATTTCGGCAAGAAGATTTAGTGCCCAATGAAGAAGCTATTATCACTCTTTCCAAAGATGGTTATGTCAAAAGAATGAATCCGAGTGCCTACAAAGTTCAAAAGCGCGGAGGCAAAGGAGTGATTGGGGCAACAACGCGCGAAGGGGATGAAATTCAAAAAATGCTCGGAGTGATGACGCATGATAATCTGCTATTTTTCACAAATTCTGGAAAAGTTTTTCAAACTAAAGCCTATGAAATTCCGGAATCCACTCGCATTGCCAAAGGTCAATCGATTGTGAATTTTCTTTCTCTTTCTCAAGAAGAATCTGTCACAGCTATCATTGCTTTCAACAAAGATGATGCTTATAAATATCTTTTGATGACGACAGCAATGGGCACAGTCAAGAAAACTACTTTAGATGAATTTGAAAATGTTCGTCGTTCAGGACTCATTGCGATAAAATTGGAAAAAGGTGACACTCTTGGTTGGGTGGACGCGACTACGGGAACAGATGAAATAGTTATTACTACAAGAAATGGTCAAGCGATTAGATTTCGAGAATCAGATGTTCGTTCAATGGGACGAAACGCGGCCGGAGTGCGTGGAATAAAACTCAAAAAAGACGACGCTGTGGTTGGAATGGATGTGGTTTTCAAAAATCAAAAAGGTAATCAGCTTCTTACAATTTCGGAAAACGGCTTTGGAAAAAGATCAGATTTGAAATATTATAAAGTCCAAAAGCGTGGTGGTTCTGGAATAAAAACTGCCTCTGTCACTTCCAAAACCGGAAAAATAATTGGCGCAACGATTATCAATATGGACGCGCTTGATACCGATTTAATTTTAACTTCCGAAAAAGGTCAAATCATTCGCATTCCTCTTTCCAGCGTTTCCGTTCTCGGTCGAGCCACTCAAGGTGTGCGCGTTATGCGTCCGCAAGCGGGAGACAAAGTTAGTGCGAGTACGGTTTTATAAAAAAATAGTCTAGAAAAATAATAAAAGACGGGCAGACTTGCTCGTCTTTTTTGTAAATAAAAACAGGATTGAGGGTAAGTCATGGCACAAGTAGGGGCAAGTTATAATCACAGTCATGGCTGTGAAATAGAGATAAGATTGCATAATTAGTAGTGCTTTGTCAATTTTTTAGAATTAAGCTTAAACAATATAAAATATCATCTATTACACCCAGTCGCAATTGCGTCTGGGTGTAATATGATGTAAAATATACTTAGTAAATTTAAATTAAGAAATTAAAAAATAAAAAATGGAAAATAATATTAAAAATACAATAGAAGACTTTTTATATTCAGATAGTAAGAAAGCTACGGTAACTAAGTTTGTCTTAATGATTTTGGCGCTGGGCGGAATTGTTTTTGCTGGAGCGTTGGTTCCGGCTATGTTTTCAATGATAGAAAAAAATCGAAAGTATGGAAAAAAATTTTCCAAAAAGAAAATACAAAATACGATCAATGTTTTGAAACACCGGAAATTTATAGAAGTTTTGCAAGAAGGCAAAAATAAAATAAAAGTTCAACTTACCAATAAAGGTCAAAAGCGTGTGAAAGAGTTTTGTTTTGAAGCATTGAAAATAGCCAAACCGAAAAAGTGGGATGGCAAGTGGCGAGTTTTTATTTTTGATATCCCCTCTTATCCGAAAATATACAATAAAGCGCGAGAAGCTTTGCGCGACAAAATAAAGACGCTGGGGTTTTTCCAATTGCAAAAAAGCGTTTGGGTATATCCTTATGAATGTGAAGATGAAATTTTATTTTTAGCGGAAATTTATAATGTGCAAAAATTTATCGAAATTCTTACTGTGGATAAAATGCTTTATGGAGAAAAACTAAAAAAAGAATTCAAGCTCTAATTATTTTCAATTATTTCTAATTTTTCTAAGTATTTCTCTTTTCAACTACCAGCTTCTAATTACCAATTACCAATTACCAATTACTAATTACCAACTGTCAACTATCTATTATTCATTATCTACTACTTATTTATAATATTACACCCAGTCGCAATTGCGACTGGGTGTAATATCGGTTTTTTTTATTTAATTTGATGGTGGAATAGCTTATAAATTCTTAATTCTTTTTACAAAATAAAAATCCCACGCCCGAAGTTTAAGGGTGTAGGATTTTTTTGTGAGAAAAAAACTAATAAAATTTCAAATCCTCCTCTGACCGCAGTTTCGGCCAGTCTTTTTTTAAAGGTTCAGGTGTAAGTAACTCACAGTAGCCAGGACACTTAATAGCATTTTCATCATATGCCGGAAATTCATTCTTACACTTTTTGCAAGTTGCTACATACTCGGGTACTTGGAACATGGCGACCTCCTTTTAAAATAATTGTTATAATTTATACCTAATTTTTCTTTTTTTTAAAACTTCCAAAAATATATTATTCTTGGTCCCTTACTCACTTCCGGACCAGTTCTTGGGATTCTAATAATCTTTTCTGGTTTAATATTCAATATCCAATCGCTAATAAGTTCTTCGTCTAGCATATGATGGGCTGGATAATTTCTACTATCTTTTGGACAATTCCACAAGTATGGAAAACTAAGTACGGCCATTTTTGATACTCGCATTACTTCTCGAAAAGCCCTGCTTTGCTTATTGTCCAAATGTTCCCAAACCTGAAGAGCTATGAGTAAGTCATATTGCTTATCTTTTATCGGCCAAGGTTTTTCAGTCGCGTTATGTAAATATTCTTTTTGAAAAAAAACATTTTTCGGTCTTCCCCACATATCATCTTCTGGCTTTACCATTACATCACAATTTTTGACAATTGGTTCTTGAGCAGGACCAATTTCCAAAACAGATTTAATTTTTTCATTTTTAATGATCTCTATAACTTCTTTAAAATATTCCCAACGACCCTCATAGTATTTGCCCAAATCTCCTTTGAGAAGTAATTGATAATCTTTGTAAGTCATTAATCCTTTCATATTTTTATTGCATATAAAATTAATCAGTTTTTTCTGCTTCTTGACTTAACTCATGGAAATTTAAATTACCATTAAGATAAAATTTATTTTGCTGAAAGTTTGCATGTATACGATGTTGCGTTAGTAATATGGGTAAAGCGAAGCGTAATCGCATACACGCTGTTATGTGCAGTGCCAGATATAGTTTTAATTTGTATAAAATTCGAAATCAAAATAATGACATTGATTATTAACTAGTATTGAACCTAATTGGCCCTTTTCACATTTATTTACCGGAATTGCCTTAGAACCATTTAATTCCGATAAAGAACCGAAATAAATTGAAAAAAAATTCTTATCAAATTGAATTGCCATCCAATATGCTTTTGCATGATATTTTGCCTCTGCTATCTTTGCCTTTTGATAAGCATTTGAACCGAGATTATACCGACTATTTAGCTTCCCGTTTTTTTGAAATTTATTTCTAGCTTTGACGCTAATAACATATTTTTTTTCATTTTTTTCACATTTTAAATCCGCAAATGCTTCATTAAAATGATCGTCATTAAGATTTCGAATTTTATCAAATTTATTATCAACCAGAGCTTTTATAGCAAACAATTCTCCCAGTTCACCGAGAGACCTTTTTCTTGTAGCTTCTTTTTGTGGACTTTTATCATTCATAGTAGAAATTCCCAAAAGTTTTATTTATTTGAATATCTCGTTTATATGGGAACTTATTGCTCTAATTCTATTTTTAATATAGCATTTTGTATTTATTGTAGCAATTTTTTCTAATTTACCATTTACTGTCATTGGTAAATTATCAACTTAAAAAAAAATTATTTCCTGCTTATTCCAGCAACAAAGCCGGCGGTTAGCCAGAATAGGAGGCTCCCCTGTTGGATATCCCAGATATAATGGTCAAAAAGCATGATAAAAATAAGACCTAAAAGAATTCTTTGGAAATATCGAGAGAATATTATACTTGACAAATATATATTATTATTGTGTAATATGTAGTCGTTATTTTCTATTGTTCCATGTGGAACAATTTTAACCTCACCCCCTGCCCCTCTCCTTATAAAGGAGAGGGGGGCAAGTTCCTTCTCCTTAATAAGGAGAAGGTTAGGATGAGGTGAATTTTCAAATTGTTCCACGTGGAACAATTTCCACAACCACCAAATAAATAACCCTAGACCGATTAAGCCTAACTCGCTAAATATTAGTAGAAAAACATTATGAATAGGCTGATATTGCCAGAATTCTAAAGTTTGTGAGTAAAATTTTTGCATCATTAGGACTGATTGTCCGGCGCCAATTCCCAATACTAGATCACTCTCAAATGTTCCATATGGAACATTTAGATAAAATAGGCGTTCATTTAGGGAATTAAAAAATAAAGAATTCAAATTGGGTTTAATTATGAAAAATATGGATACTAAAATAATTAAGACCGAGAGGATTATTAATTTCAAATGTTCCACATGGAACATCTTGAGCCACTTTCTCCTTAATAAGGAGAGGGATTGGGTGAGGTGTATTTTAGAATTGTTCCACGTGGAACAATTTGAATTTGGATAAAACTCTTCTTTTGATAGTGTTCCACATGGAACATTTTTTTGGCGGGCAGGCACAGATAGGCATATAAGAGCGATAATGAGCCCAATTATGGCTGATTTTGAGAATGTTAAGATTAGCGCTAAAATTTGAATGGCTAAAATAAGCCTAAATATCCAATTGTTCCATGTGGAACAATTGGATATTGAAGATATCTTTTTTTCTGATATTGTTCCACGTGGAACATCGCTTAACCTCACCCCTTGCCCATCTCCTTGTAAAGGCGAGGGGGGTAGTTGATGTTTCATATGGAACATTTTTTTATATAATAATGTGATAACAATAGAAAATAGTAAGAATCCACCCAAAACATTAGGATGTGTCATAAGGCCATAGGCGCGGATGTATTTTTCTCCATTTAAGATTACTTTAGCCACCCCAAGGATTTCTGGTGAAATTAGGCTTTCTCGAAGCCAAAATAGGTCAATTGATTTTTGTAGGAAAAATTGAATGATGCCGATTATGGCTTGAAATAAGCCTAAAATTATAATGATGTTAAAAAATAACCAAATTGTTCCACCCGCCCAAAATTGTTCCACCCGCCCAAAATTGTTCCATGTGGAACAATTAGAGGTTGATCCTTGCTTCTCATTGATGGATGTTCCACCTGCCTCGCCGGCAGGCGGGCGTGGAACATTATTGTCGCAGATAGGCGCGGAACAATTTTTTGGCAGGCGGGCGTGGAACAATTTTGAAACAAATCTGAAAATAATATAAAGATATAATAAATAAAACTCCAAAAGCTTAAATGATCGGAAAAGGGCTATTGACAGATTTTGCGACCATAGAATTGATAAAAAAGAAAGAAAAACTAAAAATAGAGGTAAAAATATGTACATGCCCCTCCACCAAAAATTAAAAATACGCTTTGCTCTCATTTTGAGGCTATTTTTTAGATAAATCTTAATTTTATAGAGATTATATTTATAATTTTGGTGTGGGGGTAACTTGTGGAAAGCACTACTTATCCACAGCCTGTACCTTGACAAAATAATAAAATCATTGCATAATATAGATATAAACCAGAAAACTAGAGTTAAAATTAGAAAAACATCTGAAAGGTAGATAAACACTCCGGAATATTCATTGAAAGTTCCTTGGATTGGAAAGTATAACATTACTTTCCTAATACTTAGCGTAAAAGTTAATAAAAACCCAAAAAAGAACCACATATCTGGTTGAGTTTTGAAATTGTTCCAAAATCTAGAAATCAAACTACTCATATAAGTTGATTATAGCGTAAATTTCAAAAAAAACCATTGACCAAGTGAAGTAAATAAAATATGATTAGGTTAGTGTAAAATATGTTGGGCCTATAGTAAAGTGGTATTACGGATCCATGGCATGGATCAGTCTGGAGTCCAATTCTCCATAGGTCCACTAAAAAAATTCACCCTGTTAAATAATTTTAAATTTAAATAAATAGGGATGAATGTTTTTAGAAAAATATAATTATTTATAAAAATAAAACTATGCTTAATAACCCAGGTTTTGAGGGGATAACAATTATTCACAAAAGCGAAGAAGATAAAAAAAGCGAAATACCTAATATTAGACAACAAAATAAAATAATTGCTTACCTTAAAGAAAGAAAACCAGAAATTTTAGAAGAAAAAATATTTCGCGTGAGAGATGAAATCAGAAATGAGGTTATTGAAAAAATTGCTAAAGGAGAAATTATGGAAGATGATTTTAGAGAATTATTACTCTGTATCAAGGCGCCTGTAAATCCGGATGAGCCAGCGGGATTATTTGCTAAAATTTTAGGAAACAAACAAATGGAAAAAATGGTAGCCTATCTTGTTTTAAATAATGCAAATGATTATGAAAATCTTAATGCGAGAGATGCAGAAAATTTTCTTAATAAATATCCAGAGCCTTTTTCTTTTGAAGGGGACATCCAATATTTTTTAGATGAAATTAAGCAACAAAACACTGCAAGAAAATATGAAGAATACCAAAATTCAAAAGAAGAATTGATGAAAGGAATATATGGTAAAAGATATGAATATTATAAGCAGGCTAAATTTCTGAAACAAGAAGCTTTGGAAAAGTATCCTGATTTGGTTGAAAAAATTTAATTTTAGTTAACAATTTTTCATAGTTTAATAACTATCTGGCAATAAGTATAGTGTAGTTGAAAGGTATAGGTTTTTTTATTTTATTTTTCCTCATAGCTCAATGGATAGAGCAAATCCGTCCTTGTATTATATCGCTCGTTATGTTATAATTGATATATGAATGGAAAAATTATAACAAAAAAAGAAGCTAATCAGATTAAAAACCTTCGTCAAAAAGGGCATAGTATATCTGAAATTTGCACAGTGTTAGGAAGAGGTAAATCTACAATCCAGAGATATACGAAAGAAGTAGCTGTTTTGCCTGAATTTGCGGATATTCTTAAAAGAAAGCAAGGAGGTAGTATTGTTAGGGCCGAAAAATTATGGAAAGAATCTGAATATAATGCAAAAAAATTATTAAAAAAAATTTCAAAAAAAGAAAAACTTTTAATTCTTGCGGCTATTTATTGGGGAGAGGGAACAAAAAAAGACTTGAATATTATTAATAGTGACCCAGATCTTATTCGCGTATTCATTTCTTGCATAAAAGAGATTGGTGTTAATAAAGATGATTTGCGCGTTTCAATAAGAATATATGATAGTATAAATATCAATGAATCAAAAAAATATTGGGCAAAAGTGTGCAGAATAAACATAAAAAGTATTGTAAATGTAAATGTGCTAAAAGGAAAGAAAGAAGGAAAATTACCTTATGGTATGTGCAGAGTAAGAGTCACTAACGGCACAAAATCATTCAAGTTAATTATAAGTATGATAAAATTTATTAAAAAAGAATTAACCTAACGATTGTCCTCATAGTTCAATGGATACCTGCCCGCCTTTGCCTGAGCCCTCGTAGTTCAACGGATAGAACAAGAGACTCCTAAGCTCTAGATTCAAGTTCGATTCTTGACGAGGGCACAGGCGATGGCAGGCGGGGAACAGAGACTCCTACTTGTCCGCCTTTGGCGGAAGCTCTAGATTCAAGTTCGATTCTTGGTGGGGACACAAAACAAATAAAAAAAATCACTGCGTAGTGATTTTTTTTGTGATTTTAAAAGGAATTATTTTTCAGCTTTCTCCCAAAGATCAGTAAAATGATTTCTGTAACTATCGGCGACTTCTTTGCTGGATATTTCAATTACCACAGGAGGATCAGAATAAATTTGCATTAAAATTGTATTTTCCATAATTTCAATTTCAGAAATTGGCAAAAAAGGAGATTCAATATATTTAACTTCCATAAGTGGTCTAAGGCGTGTAGTTTTTGCCAGGCTTTCGTTTTTGGAAGATTGATAAATCATTTTGATATTGATTTTTTTCTCTTTTCTTTTTTTGTCGTAATATTTAAGAGCATTGCCAATATTTTTGTAAAAAAATTCTCCTCCAGTTGCTAAAACCAATATATTTTGATTGGGAGTAATTCTATCAATTGCGTTTTTAAGAGCTGTCTGAAAACCGCTTAAACCTTCATATAAAACTACTTCAACTTTTTCTTTTGTTTGTAAATCCTTAAGTTGGGGGATTAAATTTTGAGCAAGATTGAATTGTTCTTCTTTATGATGCAATATTTTTTCTGGATTTAGTGCTTTGTAGTGTTTTATGCCTCGTTGATTAGATTCAGAAACGAATTTCTTGTTAACTAACTTATTTAGCGTCTCATAGACGATATTTCGATGCAAATTAGTTTTTTTGATAATTGGTCCAGTCGAGGAATGTCCATTTTCTAGTAGAACTAGATAGATATCCGCCTCGTGATCACTAAAACCAAGACCAATCAGCTGTTTTTTGAAAATGTTTTTTATCATAGCTTAATTATAGCACAGGGGAAGAAAAATAGCAAATAAACCTTTGTTTGATTATTTAAAATTAAGGCTAATATAAAGCAAAATATCAAAATTATGCAAAATTATCATCAAAAAGGGTTGACAAAATAAAAATAGTATGCTATACTCTTTTGTTAAGCTGAAAAATTGAATAGGTCAATTGGAGGCTTAGCAGAGATCTTTGAAAATTTAAAAAGGAGAGGGAAAATGAAAAAAATATTGGACAGTGAATTGAAGAAAGAAGTAGTTGGCGATTGTCTATTAACTGGAAGTTCATTATGTTTTTTAAGTTTAATTTTGTTTGTGTTATGGGAGTTATCGTCCTATCTTTATCATTTGACGACTGCCTCATCCTTTGTTGCTATTTTAGTAATGGGTTGTTTATCTGCTTGCGGGTTTGTTCTCTCTATGCTATTTCTTTTTGGGAGTTTCCTTTTTGTTGTTTATTTTTGTAAAATGTTATACCTATTTTTCAAAAATATTATCGATGCTATTTTTGGTATTTTGGCTCTTTTTATATTCCTGAAATATTTGCGAAAATATGATATAGAAGATATTATGAAAGTAGAAATTTATGACTAAAAAAATAGAATTCCCTCAATATATAATAGAAGTTATTAGAAAGCTCGAATGGGCTGGTTTTGAGGCGTATATAGTTGGTGGATGTGTGCGGGATTTGATGTTAGAAAAGGAACCGAAGGATTGGGACATTGCAACAAATGGAAAGCCGGAGGAAATTTTGAAAATCTTTCCAGACGGAAAATATGAGAATGATTTTGGGACAGTGATGTTGCCTTTGAAATATATTGAGGGCGTAGAAGAAAAAGATTGGGATGGGCCGAATGTGGAAATTACCACATATCGTATCGAATCAAAATATTCTGATAAGCGTCATCCGGATGAGGTGAAATTTGCTAAAACTTTAGGAGAAGATCTTTCAAGAAGAGATTTTACGGTGAATGCGATGGCAATTCATGTAGCATGCAACATGAAACATGAAACAAAAGACAAATATGAAATTATTGATTTGTTTGGGGGGCAAGAAGATCTTAAGAATAAAATAATTCGGGCAGTAGGGGATGCAAATGAAAGATTTGATGAGGATGCACTGCGGATGATGCGAGCAGTCCGCTTCGCTGTTCAGCTTAGCGGAAATAACAAATCTCAAATAACAAATAACAAACAAATTTCAAATTCAAAATCTCAAATTCAAAATAGTTGGACTATCGAAGAAAAAACTTTTTTGGCGATCAAGAAGAATGCGAAAAATTTACGATTTATTTCACAAGAAAGAATTCGAGATGAATTCAATAAGATAATTCTTTCAAGTGATCCAAGTGGGGGGGTGGAACTTTTAGTGGAAAGTAAATTGATGGATGAATTTATTCCTGAGATAATTGAAGCAATTGGGATAAAGCAAAATCGCCATCATTATTTTGGACCATACAACACGGTTTATGCGCATCTTCTGGCTAGCTTAGAAAAATGTCCGTCATCCAAGTTAGAAGTGCGGTTGGCCTCATTTTTGCATGATATTGGAAAACCGAAATCAAAAAGAGGAACTGGGGAAATGGCAACTTTCTATTCGCATGAATATGTCGGTGCAAAAATGGCGGAGAAAATTTTAGAACGGATGAAATATCCAAGGAAGGTTATTGAGAAAACTGTGATGCTTGTGAAAAATCATATGTTCTACTACAATGTGGATGAAGTGGGTGAATCGGGAGTGCGTCGAGTGGTGCAAAAAGTTGGCGTGGAAAATATCAATGATTTAATCGATGTACGAATTGCTGATCGACTTGGGTCAGGCGTGGCAAAAGCCGTGCCATATAAACTGCGTCATTTCAAATTTATGGTGGAAAAAGTTTCGCACGATGCAATTTCGGTCAAGCAACTCAAAATTAATGGCAATGATTTGATAAAAGAATTAAAACTTCAACCCGGACCAAAAATTGGGGCAATCTTGGATGTGATGCTAGCCGAGGTGATTGATGATCAAAAACTGAATAATAAAAAAGATTTATTAAATTTGGCGAAAGCTTTAAATAAAAAAGATCTTAACGATCTTCGCGTGATGGCTAAGAAAAAAATCGAAGAAGAAAAGAAAGAGGAGGAAGAATTGATGAAGAAGAAGTATTGGGTGGAATAAAAAGCATGAAACATGAAACATAAAGCATGAAACAAAATGTGGGATGTTAAAAGTTGAGCTTTAGGGTGGAGCCTAAACTTTTCAAAAAGCTCAACTTTGATGAGAGAGTAAGAGTGCACAATATTCTTTTCGAAATAATGAAAGTATCTCCAACAAAACGAAATAATCACTTTTGTGCATATGCATAAAAGTGAGAAAGTGGTTGTTGTTGGAAATTAAAATATAAAATAAAAGTGCAAAATAAAAAGAGGCAGATCGCGCGTGAATATTGACAAAATTATTGTATTCCATTATAATGGAAATATATCCAAAATAATGGAATATAATATAAAACCATGAAAGAGATATTTTTCACAACTTCTCAACAAAAGATATTAGCTTTTATATGCGAAAATGTCGGAGAAGAATTTCAAGAAAAAGAAATTTCAAAAAAAACAGGTGTCAAGAAATCGGCGGTTAATTTAGCGTTGCATCTTTTAGTTAAACATAAATTGATAAGTTGTAGAAAAATTGGCAGAAGCTCTCTTTACAGTGCTGATGTTAAAAACAATTTAATTCGGGAAATGAAAATTCTTTTGAATATTTTAGCGCTTGAGCCTTTGGTGGAAAAATTAAGATTGGAAAGTATAAGAATTGTTTTATTCGGATCGTTTGCTGATGGAATGAACAAAAAAGACAGCGATATTGATATATTTGTCCTAACAAATAGCTTAAATGTTGTGAGAAAAATAATAAATAATTCAGAATTTTCAGAAAAGATTCAGTTAATCGTGAAAACTCCCAATGAAATGATAAAAATTAATAAAAATAAGCCTTTGCTTTTTCAAGAGATTGAAAAAGGCAGAGTGCTTTGGGAAAAAAATGAAGACTAGGGAATTTGAAAAATGTTTAGAGAGAGGAAAGATAAAAACATTTTTCAAAGCCAAGCAGTTAGTTTTGAAAGAATTGGATTTAGCCAAGGAAGATTTGAAAATAGCCCAAGATAGTTTTGTACAAAAGAATTATAAATGGAGCACAATTCAAACTTATTATTCAATGTTTCATACAGCTAGGGCTTTGATTTATAAAAAAGGCTATCGTGAGAAAAGTCACTTTTGTTTAATGGAAGCTTTGAAATCTTTATACATTGCAGAAAATATTTTGAGTTATAAATTTTTGGAAGCACTCCAACTGGGAAAATCTCTTCGTGAAAATGCTGATTATTATGGCGATTTTGACAAAACCGGAACTGAAAGTATGTTGGAAAGTGCAGTGGATTTCTTGAAAGAAGCAAAGAAAATTTTGAAGAAAAAATAAATTACGCAAAAAGAATAATCAACTTTATGCATATGCATAGTTTGTGATTATTCTCAAATTTGTGCATATGCATAGAAAGTGAGAGTAGTGGATATAGAATAGGAAAATAAAAAGAGGCAGAGATTACAGGGCGTTATTAGGGGGTGAGTATTGACAGGTGAATACTCACCTGCTATAATCATATTATGATAAATATTTCAAAGGAGGCAAAAAAAGTATTGGGGATTATAAGGCAGTATGGTCCAATTAGGTCAACCGAACTGATCAAAATGCTTGGCCTATCCTCAAAAAACTCACATAAACATTTGGCGAAATTACTGGATGAACGATTAGTCAAAAAAACTGGCTCAGTACCGCGTGTTTTTTATGTGGTTGATAATGAATTGGAAAATATAAACTTTGATTCATTAGACAAAGACGATCAACTTATTGAGCAAAATTATATCTATGTTTCGCCTAGTGGAGAGATATCTCGAGGAATTTCCGGATTTCAGATTTGGTGCCGAAAAAACCAATTTAATCTTGAAAAAGAAAAAGAAGAATTTATTCAAAAACTTAAAATTAGCCAAAAATTTAAAAATAAAAAAAGTGGACTAATTTCTGCTAAAAAAATAATTCTTTCTGGAAAAGAGAAAGTCTATCTGGATGATATTTTTTTTAGTGATTTTTATACTATTGGTCATTTTGGCAAGACAAAATTGGGACAATTGGTCTATTTGGGAAAATCTTCTCAAAACAAGGATTTGATTTTGGAAATTGCAAAACTAACTAAAAGCGGAATAAAGGATATAATTGAAAAATATAATATTGGATTAATTTGCTTTATCCCACCAACCATCGATCGTAAAGTTCAATTCTTAGATGTTTTTGAGAAATACTTGAATTTGAATCTGGCTAAAATAAATGCAGTTAAAATTGATAGTCCTACTAAAATTCCACAAAAAACATTACGAAAATTGGAAGACCGGATAATTAATGCTCAAACTACGATAGCGATAAATCCAAATCAAACTATCAATTCAAATATCTTGATTATCGACGATGCTACGGGTTCTGGAGCGACACTAAATGAAACAGCCAAAAAAATCAGAACTATAACTGACAAAAAAATCAAAATTATCGGTTATTCAGTAGTGGGAAGTTTCAAAGGTTTTGATGTGATTAGTGAAGTTTAAAGGAAATTAAAAGTTGAGCTTTGGGACAGAATAATCAACTTTATGCATATGCATAGTTTGTGATTATTCTCAAATTTGTGCATATGCACAAAAGTGAGACAGAGGCTGGCTAGGTTGATGTTGTAAATTAAGATATAAAATAAAAGTGATAAATAAAAAAAATAAAAAAAGCGGGATTGTTTTTTTTGATCCCGCTTTAGTTTAGTAGTTATTTTCTTGTAGCTAAAAAGTCGGTGATTTCTTCTTTTAATTTTCTTTCCATCGCTTCATTTTTAGTCCGAACTTCTTTTTCATTGACTTCTTCCGGTGTTATTCCTCCAATTAGATCTGTTTTTATTATTTGGCCATTTTCTAATCGGGTATCCTTAGTATCACCATTTTCTTTTTTTCGTCGGCGAATTATAGTTAAATTTGGTTGTTCTAATTCATTTGGCATATAGTTATAGCTATTATTAATTTTTATGGTATTATTATAGCATGGCTTCACAAATTGCGCACATTGTTTATGCTAAGAAATATTTTGACCGATTGGATTCGGAGGGTCTTAATGATTTGGAAGATGAAAAAACGCTTTTGGTGCCGACGAGTAAAATTAGTCGCGACGAATTTATTTTGGGCTGTGTTTTTCCAGATATTCGCAGGATTGATAAAAGTATAAAAAGAAAAGATACTCACCTTTATTTTCCTGTTTTGAATTTGAATTTTTCGGGGCTTACATCATTTGAAGCTGGCTGGAAATTTCATTTGTATTGTGATATGAAACGCGAAGAAATTTTAAATAAATATAATTTCTATTCCTTCAAGAATGACACTAAATTTTATATTCAAGCAGCCAAGTTTTTGGAAGAAGAATTAATTTATGACGAATATAATAATTGGGAAAAAATTGTAAATTATTTTAACAATCCGCCATATATAAAAAATAATTTAAATATAAGTCCAGAAACATTTGGCTTGTGGTATGCTATTTTGGCTAAATATGTGGAGAGGAAACCTGAGAATAAAACTATTCGAATATTTGCAGTTAAAACGCTGGAAGATCCTGAAAATACGGAAAGTATAATGAAATCAGTTGACGAACTTCAAAAAAATGATAAAGTGGTGGAGATATTAAAAAAAATTAAAGATCAAATCGTATGAAAATATTAGATGGCAAAAAATTAGCAGAAGAAATTAAAAAAGAATTGAAAGTTGAAGTTTTGGAATTGAAAAAAAATGGAATTGTTCCTGGGCTGGCGGTGGTGATGGTGGGGGATGACGAGGCTTCTAAAATTTATGTGGAAAATAAAAAAAGGGCTTGTGAAGAAATTGGAATTAATTCGGAAGTGTATGAATTGGAAGAAAAAACAGAAGAAGAAAAATTGTTAAAACTAATTGGAAAGTTGAATAAGGATGAAACAGTGAGTGGAATTTTGGTCCAACTGCCGTTGCCAAAACAAATTGATAAAGAAAAAATAATTTTGGCCATTGATCCCAAAAAAGATGTGGATTGTTTTCATCCGGAAAATATCGGGAAAATATTTTTAGGTTTAGGCCAAGAAAAATTTTTTCCTTGCACGCCGGCAGGAATTCTAGAAATTTTGAAAAGATCCGAAATTGAGATAATTGGCAAAGACAGTGTGATTGTGGGGCGAAGCAATATTGTGGGAAAGCCATTAGCGCTAATGATGATAAACGCGGGAGCGACGGTAACGGTTTGCAATTCCAAAACAAAAAATTTGAAAGAAAAATGTTTGGGGGCAGATATTTTGATTTCGGCGGTGGGGCATGCTGGACTAATTACGGCGGATATGATAAAACAAGGAGCAGTCGTTGTGGATGTCGGAATGAATCGAAACAAGGAAGGAAAATTGGTGGGCGATGTGGATTTTTTGCAAGTTTCCAAAATTGCTAGCGCGATTACGCCCGTGCCCGGTGGAGTAGGACTGATGACGGTCGCGATGCTATTGTGTAATACTTTAAGAGCTACAAAGCTCGCAAATAAATAAAAATTTTTTAAAATTAATTCGAATCCTAATTTTTTAGCTAAAATTTTATTAAGTCGACGGCTGGTACATAAAATTTTAGAAAAAATTAAGATTCTCAAACAGGAATTTTAACAAATTTTTATTTATTTGCAATTTTAGATTAAAATTATGCAGTTAGAAATTAAAAACATTTCCAGTAGCCCAGCTAATCTGCTTCGTCGAGCGGGATATCTTTTTCAAAGACAAGAAAGCGACCCCGCCTCGACTCGCGGAGACGATCGCTCGTCGACGCGAGGCGGGGAAATGAGTTTTGTGCGTCCATTTTCAGCTTCGGGCTATCCGCGATTTCATATGTATGTTAAGGTAAATGGAGCGAATATGACAATCAATATTCATTTAGATGCCAAAAAGGAAACTTATGGAGAAGGCACGCGCCATCATGGAGAGTATGAAAATGAAGGAGTGTTGGCGGAAGAAGTGAGGAGACTCAAAGCGATTTTAGGATAATTTACGAACTACGAAATTAACGAAATACGAAAGCCGATGTGGTGAAATTGGCAAACACGCACGATTCAGGTTCGTGTGCCGCAAGGTTTGTGGGTTCAAGTCCCACCATCGGCACCAGTAAGGAACTCA
>PCRW01000076.1:0-1782 GCA_002772115.1 Candidatus Moranbacteria bacterium CG23_combo_of_CG06-09_8_20_14_all_35_22 | reverse complement strand
TTTTGGAAGCCAAAATGCGGGACGCGCGAAGCGCGTCCCAAGGATTCCCGCCGAATTTCCCAAACGAATTCAGAATTTTTGGCGCGCTTGCGCGCACTAATTTTTCGCCAAGAGACAGGTTCGAGCCAAAAATTTCTTTGGCTTTGACCTTTTTAGCAAAAAGGTCATTATCAGAAGCAATTTTGTCCAAGGATTGTGCGTCTTTTATCCATTCTTTCATCGGTTCGAGCCAATCATTCTGCTTGTGTGAAAGAGAGGTCATTTCTTCTTCGAGCGACTTCTTTTCAGATAACAACCTTGCTTTACGATTTCGATAATCTTGTTCGTCAATTACTTGGTCTAAATATCCCGTAAGAAGTCGCTCTAACTTTTGTGAAATGACCGATAGTTTTGTTTCGCTCTCTTTCACGCAAGCAGTCAAAGACGGGGCGGAATTGTTGAACTCCTTTTCTGCCATTTTTAACAATTCTTCCGCCCAGTCTTTGGGCAAAGAAACTTTTTGTATTTCGGATGATAACTGGCGATCCAATTCTTCCTGTCTGATACAAGGTTCGGGACATTTCATATCTTTGCGTTTTTTAGTGCAGTGATAGTAAATATAGTTATGCACATTTCCATTTTTCTGTTTCTTAACCTTGTATTCGCCAGTTATCATCATTCCACATGAAGCACAGGAAATGAGACCACAATATGGTTGAGGTTCATTTTGTGGTTTTCGTTCAGGTTGACCACGAAGTTTCAACATTTCCTGTGCTTCATCAAAAAGTTTCTTTGAAATGATTGGCTCGTGCTTTCCTTCGTGGATTTCACCGCCATATTTGAATAGCCCGATGTAAAATGGGTTTGAGAGAATAAAAGACGCTTTGATTTTTGAGATTCTCTTTCCGGTTCGGGTTGTGATATTGTTCTTCGCCAAAAAGGATGATACATCTTCCAGTCGCATATTTCCTTTGACATATTTTTCAAAAGCCAAGCGCACGATGCGAGATTTTTTCTTTTCTACCACTATCGTCTTTGTTCTGCTGTCGTTTAAATATCCCACTGGCGCTTGACTTGGGAATATTCCCATGCGTACTTTTTGGCGAAGTCCGCGTTTCGTATTTTCGGAAAGAGAATCTACATAGTATTTGCTTTGGACAAATGCCATGGAAAGGGTAAATTTGCCCTGTGGCGTACTTTCAAACCAAAACTGTGGGAACTTGAGGCTCGCAAGCAATCCGATGTCTAAAAAGTAAACAATCTGTCCACCATCCACCGAATTGCGGGCTAGACGATCGGGATGCCAAGAGAGAATACAATCCGCATCGCCCTTTTCAATACACTTCATCATTTCATTAAAAATTGGACGACCTGGAATTTTAGCAGATTGTTTTTCAATAAACTCTTGGGCGATGTCCAGATTTTCTCTCTTGGCGAACTCCCGCAATTCGGTGAGTTGAGCGTCAATAGAAAGAACTTGTTTATCCTCGACATCGGTTGACTTGCGAGCATACAAAAAGAATTTTTGCATAATATTTTTCTAAAAGCAGAAATGGTTGTACTAGGCGCACAATTCCAACAATAAAGTTAAAATTGTTCTAGCACAACCATTTCTGCTAACTTTACTTAATAATAATTGTGCGCAAAGTTATTATACTACTTTTGAAAAAAAGGCAAAAATTCTTTTTGTATCAAAGCAAATACTATGTCAAAATTGCTTCTGATTTCGAACCTGCTTCTTGGCGAAAAATTAGTGCGCGCCAGCGCGCCAAAAATTCTGAATTCGTTTGGGAAATTCGGCGG
>PCRW01000019.1 GCA_002772115.1 Candidatus Moranbacteria bacterium CG23_combo_of_CG06-09_8_20_14_all_35_22 | reverse complement strand
AAAACCAAACCCCGTATTTTTTTACAAAAAACTCTCTTAAATTATGAAATTAATAGTTTAGTAAAGTAAGGACTGGACATTCTTCGTATAATTTCCAAGCTTCTTCGACTGCTTTTTCTTCATCTGTAATTCGAGTTTTTTCTAAAACTTCTTCACTTCCTAAACGCATTTGCTTAACCGTTTCCATTCCTCTCGAAAACATTGAAGCAACACTCATAGCTGGCCCATTTCCAATATAAGAAGCTATTTTTAATACATTAGAAGCTACTTTCAAGCGATTACTTGTTTTTAATAGCTTCTTCCCTTCTTCACTTTCGGCATTAGCCATTTTTCTTTCCTGAAGATCAGCATCGTTTTTATAAGTCCCAGAAAGCGTTTTTAAAAATTTATTTGCCGTTCCCCCTTCAGGCGCAAATTTGGAAGCCCAGCCTATAATCTTTGAAAAGCCAGTTGCTTTAACTTTTTCCATTACAAAACCAATATTATGTGCGCCCGCTTCTATTTTTTTTCTTTCTTCTTCCGGCATTGCTTCTAATTTTTCTATAATTTCTTCAATAGAAATATTTTCTTTTTTAACTTCTTCGCCTTCTGATTTTTCCCCACTATTTTTTTTATTCAAATCTTCTATTTTAGCGTGAATACCATTTATTGATTCTGAAAGATTTTTTTCTTCTTCTGCTGAATTTCCTAAAGAACTAACTTCTATTCCAAGATTTTTTAACATTTTGCCAACTTCTTGATTTTTTTGAGATATTCTCCCATGATCAGATGTTACTGTCTCAAGATTCTTTTGAAGATTAATCTTTATTTCTTCAGCATTTTTTTCTTCTGGCTGAATATTTTCCGACTCATTTGTATTTTCTTTCTCTGTTCTTTCTATAAGCGCTTCCATGCCTTCACTTTGGACATTTTCTGATTTTTTATTACTGAGTTCAACTTTTTCTTTTGACATATAATTAAATTTTTATAAATTAATTTCTTGTCTCAAATCCCCCTTCAATATCAAACATATTTCTATAAATTCCATATACATTTGTAATTTCTTCTTCAATCCGACTGGCATAATTAGCAAAAGATTTATTTTCTAGATAACCCTTAAGTTTTTCAACTGTGCTATCCGCCTTAGTTTTTGTTTCTTCTTGATGACCTCCATTGCGAAAAATCAAATACAAATCCCTTACAGCTATTAATAATTCTTTTTCCTCTGCGGTAATTTCTTCCATTTCTTTCTCTATATTTTTTTCAAAACTTTCTTTTAAGGTCAATACTTCATCAAAGATATGAACAGATAGCTGTTTCAAGCTTCCATTTTTTTTAAGCTCTTGTGCTTTTTTTCCTAATAAACCTTTCTTCAAATTATTTTTTTGAGAAAATTTTTCAGAAAATTCCTCAAAAAATACACTCGTAGCTTCCTCTTCTTTTAGTATTTCGTTATCGGATTCCAGCATTTCATTGTAAAGCACTTGGGGTACTTTGTTTTTTATTTCGGGATCCATTCTATTTATTTTTTTATTTTCAGATTTATAATATACTTCCGTTATTTTCGAAGCAATCTCACTAAATTTTGAAGTTTTCATAAAATCTCTAGCCTTTTCAAGATCATATCCAAAATTTTCCATTAAAAGAAGACTTAAATATTCTACTGAAAAATATTTAGAACGCTCGAAAATACATTTATAAAAAAAGGCTTCTTTTTCTTCTGGTGTTGACTGATTTATCTTGTTAAAAAGAGCTTGATTAGCTAAAAATTCTTCCAAAGGAAATGAATATTTTTCATTTATCTTAAAACTAACATAAACTTCGCCAAGAGTAGCATAAATTTCATTGATAAGCTGGTTAGCAAGAATGTTTCGTTCAATATCTTTTCTTTTATCAGCTTCTAAAAACTTTGAATGCCTTATAATATCAAAAGTTTCAGGTTCTGTTAGGCCCAAATTATTTGCTATGTTTTTTAAAAAACAATAGTCATCTTTCCTTATATCTGCGTGAGCAGATTCATGAAAAATTGTATTTAAAAATCTAAAGGGTTCTTTTTTTCTTATCGTTTCTCCTAAGACAAAACGATTAAATTTAATCTCATTGGAATAAAAAGAATATTTTCCAGCTGAAATAAAGCTACGAGAATTTTCTTCTATGTCATTTTCATCATAAAAATCTATTTCAGACTGAAAATCACTTCCCCAAACTTCAGATAAAATCTTTTTTAATTTTTCTATCTGTTCTGGATCTTCTTTGCAAAATTCATAAATAAAATTTTCCCAATCAATTTTAATCTTTTCTTTTTCTTCGCCATTTTTAGCGATATCTTCAGCTCGAACCTTTTCCGCTCCACCAAATTTATCCAGCATCAAAGAAGCTACTGTAGCACCCGTTATTTTTAAAAAATCTCTCCTGGAAAAATTCTTTTCCATATTAGTTTTTTATGTGATAATCAGTGGTTATATTTCCCTTATCATCCCTTTCGCCACCAAAGCATTGTGCAATTCTTCGCCGAGCATTCGATCATGAAATTCATCCAGTGTATAATTATCTTCCATATGGCGCGCCACATTCACAACATGCGGGATGCCTTTTACCTGCGCAATTTTTATCAAATTATCAATCTTACTTTCCGCATCAATTCCAGTGTTAGCCGAAGTCGCGTCAGTTGCCACCTCATTAGTCTGAACTTTTTGGTTTTGCGGGGGAATCTTGGAAAGAATTTTTGAATAAACAGCTTCCCTTTCCACTGCGCCCTCTTTTCTTTCGGTTTTTTGTTCTGGAACAGAAATTAATTCTTCTTTTCTATTTTCGCCCAAAACACTTTCTGTTTTTTTCCCACCACCGATAAATTTATCCTTGAGATTCAAATCTCCCTCTTCAATCGGCTCCAAATTAGAAATTATTTCATCAGCCATATTTTTAATATTATTTATTAGCTTCTAAAGATTCTTTTATAATTCTAACTATCCATTGCTTAACAGTTTCATTTTCTTGAAATCGGGCTTTTTCTCCCAAAATATTTTTGAAATATTTTTCCATTTTTTGGATATTTTTACCAATTTCATCTTTTGACTTTCCTTTTTCATCAACCAGCTCATTCATTTTCTTATCTTTTGAATTTTTCCAGTTCTCATAATGCCCCATCGCCACTTCTCGCATCAATTTATCGATAAAACCACTCGATTGATCATAATAATTATCCTTTTCACTTATTTTATACTTTTCGAAAATTTTGTCCACCGCTCTTTTTTTGTTTTTTTCGATTTTGGCAGTCTTTTTATCGCTATTTTTTTCTTCTGAAAAATTGAATCTTTTTCCAGTTTTTTTGTCCAATGTATCAAATTGTTCATCTTCATTATAGTGCTTTGCTAAATCGGCTACTTCCTCTATTCTTTTTTCTTTCGGAAGTTTTCTTTTTTTCAATTTTTCCGTTTGATATTTCAATAAATTATTTCGCGCCTGCTTATATCTATTTAAATATTCTTCAGATTCCTTAACACTAGTGGCATTTTCACCCAGTACTAATT
The DNA here is from genome assembly GCA_002772115.1 of Candidatus Moranbacteria bacterium CG23_combo_of_CG06-09_8_20_14_all_35_22. Classification (GTDB taxonomy): domain Bacteria; phylum Patescibacteriota; class Minisyncoccia; order Moranbacterales; family UBA2206; genus UBA2206. The sequence continues at coordinate 530 of PCRW01000019.1, read as the reverse complement.
TGGGAAATACATTTTTTATTTTCTCCCAAGCACTAGCCGTTTTTTCTGTATTTTTATCATAAGCCTCCCTCGCTTTTTTCATTTCATTGGAAAGCTTTATCAGTTCTTTATCTTCCAGATCTTCCATCTCGATAATTTCATTTTCTTCTACTAAATCATGCATTTCCAAAATTTCACTTTCAGGTTCATCTTTTTTTTCTTTTTCATCATCTACCTCATCTTCTCTTTTTATAAAAGACTCCATAGCATCGCCTTGGTTTGCTTTGGGAATATTTTTCACATCTTCTTTTTTTTCAGTTGCTATCTTTTCAAATCCCTTTGTCATAAAAATACTTTATAAGAAATTATTTTTCACCTATCTAAATTATACACCAAAAACCATTTTTTAGGTATGTGGATAAGTTATTTTCTTTATGGTATAATTTTAATATTAAATGAAACCACTGAAGAATAGCCTCGATTTTTTTCCTTAAAAATGTTAAAATAGTAGTAGATAATTGTTTTACTAAAACAAAAATATGTACAAAACT
>PCRW01000064.1 GCA_002772115.1 Candidatus Moranbacteria bacterium CG23_combo_of_CG06-09_8_20_14_all_35_22 | reverse complement strand
GAGCTGATCATTCCAGAATCATTAGGATGATTCTGTGCGAAAGCACTGTTATTAAGCAACGAGTCTATTGGTTAACGGAATAATTGCTGGAGCAATTTATGCTCTGGTTGTTTATGGTTTTTCTTTGATTTATTCCACCAATAAATTTGTCCATTTTGCTCACGGTGGAGTTATTGCTCTGTCTGCGTATTTTTTGTTTTGGCTTTTTTCTATCTTAGGCTTAAGTTTCGTAGCCACTATTTTTTTGACAATTTTATTTTCCGCTTTACTGGGATATCTGCTCAATAAATTTTTTTATAAACCGTTTCGCGCAAAAAAATCCAGTGCTTCAATTTTGCTTGTGGCTAGCATTGCTCTTTTAATTTTATTAGAATCGATTGCTTTGCTTCTATTTGGCGCTGATGTAAAAACGATTGATTTTATAAAAACTAATCAGGGCATAGAAATTGCTGGTGCAATTATTACTCCTTTGCAATTAATCATAATATTGATTTCAATTCTGTCCTTTTTTTGTCTCTATCTGCTAATGAAAAAAACAAAAATTGGCAAAGCAATGCGAGCGGTGGCGGATAACAAAGATGTGGCGGAAATTGTGGGTATTTCATCAGAAAAAATTTATAGCTGGTCATTTATTATTGGTTCGGCAATGGCAGGAGTGGCGGCAATTTTAATTTCGCTAGAACAAAATATCACACCAACAATGGGAACAAATTTAATGATCAAGGGTTTCACGGGAGCAATCATTGGTGGAGTTGGCAGTGTCCCTAGTGCAATTCTGGGCTCGTTTCTTTTGGGTTTAGTGGAAAATTTTGGTATTTGGTTTTTGCCGTCTGGCTACAAAGATGCAATTGCTTTTATTTTGCTTTTTGCTTTTTTGCTTTTTAGACCCCAAGGAATTTTAGGTATTAAAAATAATCAAAAATGATAGACGCATATTTTATACATCTGTTAATATTGATCGGGATTTATCTTATTTTAGCTGTATCATTGCAGTTATCCTTAGGCTATAGCGGACTTTTAAATTTAGGACACATTGCTTTTTTTGGTATAGGCGCTTACGCTTATGCGATCTTAGCTCTTAGTGGTTTTTCTTCCATTTTTTGTTTACTAATAGCTGGCGGACTGTCCGCTTTTTTTGGCTATCTTTTATCAATCCCAACTAACAAGTTAAAAGGAGATTATCTGGCTTTGATGTCTCTTGGTTTTAGTTTTGTGATTTATGCGGTTTTGTTAAACTGGACCGAGCTTACCCGTGGTCCGTTGGGACTACCAGGAATTCCGCGACCAATTATTTTTGGTTTTGATTTTTCCGACAACATTTCTTTTTTTGTTTTAGTTTCAATCATCGCCCTAGCCTCCTATTTTTTTATTTGGCGTCTTACAAAATCTTCATTCGGCAGAACACTAGAAGCAACGCGAGATGATGAACTGGCTGTTAGGTCTTTGGGAAAAAATACTTTTAAATTAAAAAATATTTCTCTAATGATTTCAGCATTTTTCGCCGGACTGGCCGGTAGCTTATTTGCCTCATATATTACTTTTATCGATCCATCATCTTTTACTTTTGTAAATTTAATTCCGATTCTACTTATGGTTATTATCGGTGGAATAGCCAGTTTGCCTGGAACATTTTTAGCCACTGTGTTTATAATACTTTTACCAGAGATCTTCCGTTTTATTGGTTTGCCATCGGAAATTTTAGGACCTACTAGACAGATTTTTTATGCCCTGACCTTAATTTTAATTATTTATTTCAAACCGCGAGGATTTTTCGGAAAAATTAATTTGGAATAAAAAGTTTTATGCTTAAAATACAAAATTTATCAAAAAAATTTGGCGGAGTGAAAGCGATAAACGCTTGTTCTTTTGAAATTGCCAAAGGTGAAATTACTGCTTTGATTGGCCCGAATGGTTCGGGCAAGACAACAGTTTTCAATCTTATCTCTGGAATTATAAAGCAGGATTTTGGAAAAATATTTTTTAACGGAAAAAACATAACAAATTTTTCCGTTGAGCAAATATCAAACTTGGGAATCTCGCGATTGTTTCAGCAGTCAAGATTATTTAAAAATCTTACTGTTAGGGAAAATTTATTTTTGGCCATTGATAATGAAGATACAAAATTATGGAAAAATATGTTTGGATTAAACAAAATAACTAAAGAAAAAAAAGAAAAAGTCAGTGAAATTTTGAAAAAATGTGGAATTTCGGAAATAGAAAATAAGACAGCCAATGATTTGAGTTTTGGGCAAAAAAGACTGGTTGAATTAGCAAGAACTATTTTGAACCCGCATCAACTTTTGATGTTAGACGAGCCGGTGGCGGGAGTGAATCCGAAAATTCGCCAAGACATTATAAAGTTATTATTAAAATTGAAAAAAAATGGTGAAACAATTTTGTTGATTGAACATGATATGAATTTTACGCTGGGATTGGCTGATGATATAATAGTGATGGATGCTGGAAAAGTGATTGCCGTTGGCAAGCCAAATGAGATTAAAAATAACAAGCTGGTTTTAGAAGCGTATTTGGGAAGCTAAAATTTAACTTAAGTCTGATGATATTATGAAAAAAAAACAAATAAAAAAGCAGAATAATTTTACTGAATTTTTAATGTATAAAACGCCAAATGGAGATATAAATGTTGAAGTATTTTTGCAAAGCGAGAACATTTGGCTGACCCAGTCTAAAATTGCCGAACTTTTCGGGGTGGATAGGAGCGTAGTGACAAAACATTTGCAGAATATTTTTAAAGAAATGGAGTTGGATAAGAAAGCAACAAGTGCAAAATTTGCACAGGTTCAACTTGAAGGACAAAGGCGGGTCGAAAGAGATGTTGAATTTTATAATTTGGATGCAATTATTTCTGTCGGTTATAGGGTAAACAGTGTAGAAGCTACTCGTTTTCGAATTTGGGCGACTGAAAGGCTCAAAGAGTATATTATCAAAGGTTTTACTATGGACGACGAAAGGCTTAAAAATCCGAATAACATTTTTGGACAAGACTATTTTGAAGAGCAGTTGGCAAGGATAAGAGATATTCGTTCTAGTGAAAGAAGATTATATCAAAAAGTAACTGACATATACGCGCAATGCAGTGCTGATTATTCTCCGGCAAGCGATATTACTAAGCAATTTTTCGCTACTGTGCAAAATAAATTGCATTTTGCCATAACCGGTAAGACGGCGGCGGAAATAGTTTATGAAAGAGTTGATAGTAAAAAAACAAATATGGGATTGATGACATGGAAATACGCTCCAAAAGGGAAGATCAGGGAAACTGATGTGGTGATTGCGAAGAATTATCTGGTTGAACGCGAGCTCGATTTGCTTAATAGAATCGTAACTATGTATTTAGATTATGCAGAAATACAGGCGAAGAACGGCGTTGCTATGTATATGAAAGATTGGGTGGAAAAACTCAATGCTTTTATAAAATTTAACGAATATGAAATTTTGATGAATGCGGGAAAAATTAGTCACGAAGTCGCGGAAGCGTTAGCGCTTGAACAATATGAAATATACAAAAAAGTGCAAGATAAAAATTATATTTCCGACTTTGACCGCGAAGTGAAAAAGTTTTTAGAATTGAAAAAGAAAAAAGGCTCGAAATAAAATCTATTTGAATTTAATTCGACTTATTGACTATGGTTTTCCCTGTAGTCTTTTTATTTTTTGCGTCGTTTGACTTTTTTCTGGGGGGGGTAAAATATAAGGGTAATTAAAATTTTAAATAAAAAAAATGAACAAAACAATAAAAATTGTTATCGGGGCAGTTGTTGTTGTCCTGATAATTGGTTTTGCTTGGTATTTCCAAAAAAGCCAGAAACAAAATGAAAACAAAGATATAATAAAAAATGTGGTAAAAATTGAAGATATTAAAATCGGAGCAATTTTAGATTTAACTAGTCCATTAGCTTCATATGGTGTTGAGTATAAAAGAGGTCTTTAAGATGGACCGTCTGTCAAGACAATAATTTAGCTTCAATTAGACAGATTTGATTTTTTAAAATTAATTGATTATTCGATAAATATA
>PCRW01000002.1 GCA_002772115.1 Candidatus Moranbacteria bacterium CG23_combo_of_CG06-09_8_20_14_all_35_22 | reverse complement strand
GCGAATGATATAAAACAATTGAAACTATTTGAATTGTAATTTATTGGACGCCCTGTGTTGTCCGTACTCGGACACACAGGGTAATTCACACAAACACTGGCTTATAAAAATAATAGCAAGTTATAAATATAGTTAATTGGTGTGGGATGAAGAAAAAAATTTGAAAAATCGGTGAATTTAAATAGACTCGGATTATTTCGGGGGAGGAAATTCGAGCGTAAGAAAAAACTCCGGAATGAAAATTCCGGAGTTTTGCGTTGCTTGACTTGTTTTGCCAATTCTTGCTACTTTAGTCTTAGGGAGGATTGTTCTTAACATTTTATTTTTCTATCTTTCAAAAAGGGAGGAATTGATTATGCCAAAAAAAGGGCGGTTTCGCAATTTTCCTAGAAAAATAATCAAACAGCGCTCAAGCTGGCGTGCTGTGATTATTGTCTCGGGGAATGGAAACGGATTTAAAGGCTTTGATCATAAAATATACTTTGGTGCTTTCAATGGAGGGGAAGCAAAAGTTAAAGCCTTGCCAAAAATTCAGCATTTGTTGGATGCGATTCTTTGGGATGTTAAAGGAAGTCCTAAAATTGATATTTTAATTGAAAAGGTTTCTAAAAATGGGAATGGAAATGGAGGGGTCCCTTCCTATGTTTTAAGAGAACATTCTTCTTATTATAAAAGTATCATGAGAACTAACCGTTCCTCTCAAATTTTTAAAGAAGTTACTGGTTAATTTCCTTTCTGTTTTTTATAAAAAATCCCGGCAAGCATCTTATTGCTTCCGGGATTTTCTTTTTTGACTGCAAAGCGCATTTGACATAGAATATATAATATGAATACGAAAACATCACTCGACATTGAATTTGAAAAAGCAGTAGTGTATTGTTATGTTAAAATATAAAACTGCGTTTCGGGTTTATTAATAAAACAAAGCTAAAATAAATAAAATAAGAACAATAAAAAATATGGAACCAAATCCTTTTAAAACTATCAAGGGTGGAAAAAATAATAAGCCTAGTTTGACCAGTGAGGAAAGGACGAACGCTTTAAGAAAAGATATTCTTAGTCAAAAAGGATTGACAAAGAGGTATAGACTTAATCAGAAAGAGTTTACGGAAAAAGAGAAAACAGAATTGAAAGAGCGGATAAAAAAAGAATTACTTCTAAACATAAAATCTTCCGCATTAAAACTTAGCGGAAAAATGCTAACTGATGAAGAGGCGAATTTCATAAATGATCGAGTTTTGGAATTATCCAACAATAATCAGGTAGTAAAAAATGAATTGCAGGAAAAATTTCCCGAGTTGGTCGATTTTTTTGATCAGATTTTGGAAAATTTAGAAGAATTAGGAAAATATTTATTTGATTTATCTTTGAAAGAAATGATTCATATCAATAGACAAAGAGAGACGCTTAGAGAAGCAACGGCCGTGGACAATTTTGAAGATTTTGATTTTGGAAAGTTGGATAACAAGTGGAGAGATATTGATAGTGGCAATAAAAAAACAGAATTCTATCCTGAAAAAAATTATACTTTTTACAAAAAAATTAGCTGGAAGGAGCAAGAACTTTTTTTGAGTGCTTTGAAGACAACGCGATCTTCAGAAGAAAAAACTTTACTTGAAAATATAACTTTTCAAATAGGTTCAAAGAGAAATATTATTCGTGCCAAGGAAAATGGATTAGTGCTGGACAGCCAAGGCAGTCCCAGTATTGAATTTGTCCTAACTATTAATTATCTGGACAAACCTTGCCCGACAATTGAAACGCACATTATAAAAAATGATCCTAACAAGGAATTGCCTTCGGGGATGACGGCGCCAATTTATCAGAAAATATTTGATTATATTCAAGGCCAAGCCAATAAAAATAAAATCAATTATCAGCACAGAATAAAAAGAAAAACTTCAATTAGCGAGCAAGAACCCATAAGCGAGGAAAAATGGAATAAGATATTTTTACCCATAATAGAAAAAGGTGGATATCTTCAATCTAGTCCGAGTTCGACCACTTGGATAAAAGAATACAAACCGGAATAAATTTTATGGAATTGAAAAAGATTGGGCTAATACCAAAGAGTCGAGAATAAAAAAGAACGCTCCCGATATTTGTAGCGGATATTATAAAATTTAAATATTTTTTTGTTCAGTAACTTATTAAGTAACACTAATTTATCTTTCCACTAAGACATTCTCACATTCTCGAGAATGTGAGAATGTAATGTGTGGTATAATTGAAATAGAAAACAGCAGAATAATAAATTAAATTTATAAACAAAAGATGTTGGCGAAAAAGCGCAAAAAAATTAAGAAAATACAAAAAACGCCCAAACAAATGGAGCGACATTTGAAAGGCGTGGCCAATCATCGGAGAATTGAAATTTTATTTCTTATTGAGAAAGAAGATGGAATTACACTAGATAGGATATGCGACGCACTCAAAGGTAATCCGAAAACTCTTTCTCAACACACTCAAAAATTGGTGCAGGCTGGGCTTATAAATAAATATCGTCGCGGAAGGGGAGTTGGGCACATTCTTTCTCCTTATGGCAAACGCTTCTTTAAATTTATAAAGACATTCTGACTTTCTCGAGAAAGTCAGAATGATAATTCAGTTTAATTTGGCGTTTAAACTGGTATAAAATATTTTTGTTAAGTGGTTTGTTTTGGTATATACTAAAAGTAAGAGTTCTAAGAAATAAAGTAAAAATTATGAAGCGAGTAATCATTGTTCATTGCTGGGAAGGATATCCACAGTATTGCTGGTATCCTTGGGTAAAAAAGGAACTGGAAGCTAGAAATTTTGAAGTTATTGTTCCGGCTTTTCCAGAAACAGAGATGCCAAAGATGGATAAGTGGGTTTCGAAATTACAAGAAGTTATTGGTGAACTGGATGAGGAATTATATCTTATTGGACACAGTATTGGCTGTGCTACGATTATGCGGTATCTGGAAACCTTGGAAGATATCCAAAAAGTAGGAGGCGTAGTTTTTGTGGCGGGATTTAATGAAAATATTGGCTTTGATGAAATTCAAAATTTTTTTGAAACTCCGATTGATTTGGAAAAGATAAAAGTCAAATCAAAAAACGGATTTGTAACAATTCATTCTGATGATGATCCTTATGTAGATTTGAAATACTCTGAAATATTCAAAGAAAAATTAGAAGCAGAAATAATCATTAAGCATAACGCCAAACATTTTTCTGGAGAGATTGAAGGTGAAGAATCTTGCATTGAATTGCAGGAAGTAATCGAAAGCGTGGAAAAATTATTAAATAATTTAATTAAAATTAAATAAATATATGCGAAAAATGTTTTTGGACATTGAAACACTTCCAGCTCACGAAGATAAGCACGAAATTTTGCGTTTTCTTTATGACAAGAAAAAAGCCAAGAAAAATAAAAAAGACGAGTGTGAAAATGAGACTGATTTTGAACAGCACCTGCTCGGTACTTCTTTTGACGGGGCATATGGGCGAATTCTTTGCATTGCCTATGCTATTGATGACCAGTCAGTCGAAGTTCTAAATGGCGACGGGGATGAAGCTGGGATGCTTCGAAAGTTTTGGGAAATTGTCGATTCTATTAGTACGCCTTCTCGCAATCCACAGTGGCCGGATTATGGCGTGCAATTTATCGGACACAATGTGATGGATTTTGATTTACGTTTCATCTATCAACGCTCAATTGTGAACAAAGTCAAACCAGCTTATGAATTGAATTTTGCTCGTTACAGAAATTATCCCATTTATGACACTATGAAAGAATGGGTGAAATGGGCCAACGCCAATGTAGGCTTGGAAAGTTTGGCGCTAGCGCTTGGCATTCCCACTCCTAAAGATGGCATTGATGGCTCGCAAGTTTATGATTTTTGGAAAGAGGGAAAAACCCAAGAAATTTGTGAGTATTGCAAACGGGATGTTGATTGCACGCGAGAGGTTTATAGGAGGATGACATTTAATTAAAATATTGCATAAAAATGCTAGACATATTTTTACAATTATTAGACCTGTTGCTTTTTAAGCAACTATGTTAAAATTTAGACAGAGTTAAAAAATAAAAATACAACCAAATAATATGTTCAACATCAAACGGG
>PCRW01000047.1 GCA_002772115.1 Candidatus Moranbacteria bacterium CG23_combo_of_CG06-09_8_20_14_all_35_22 | reverse complement strand
TGTGCGAAAGCACTGTTATTAAGCAACGAGTCTATTATATAATTATGGCTAAGGTGGTATTGGATATCGAAACAATCGGTTTTGATTTTGACACTTATGATAAAAAAAGTCAGGAGTATCTTTTGAAGTATGCGCAGAACGACCAAGAAAGAGAGGAAGTGAAAAATAAGCTGGCGCTTTACCCTTTAACCGGAGAAATAGTAGCTATCGGAATGCTAAATCCAGAAACTCAAAAAGGCTATCTGCTGTTTCAAAACGGAAAAAGAGAGCAAAAAAAATTTGAAGAAAACGGAATAATTTTTGAAGCAGGAAGTGAAAAAGAAATTTTGGAAAAATTTTGGAATTCAGTCAAAGCGTATGATTCGGTGATAACTTTCAATGGCCGAGGTTTTGATATTCCATATTTGATGATGCGAAGCGCTATAAATAAAATTCGCACTACACGGAATCTTTTAGGCTATCGATTTAGCCACAAAGAGCATTGCGATCTTTTGGAGCAGTTGACTTTTTACGGGGCGATTAGAAAATTCAATTTGGATTTTTATGCCAAAACTTTCGGGATAAAAAGTTCTAAAGATGAAGGAATCGACGGGTTGATGGTCGGCAGTTTATATAAAGAAAAAAAATATCTCGAAATTGCCAAATATTGCGTGCGAGATTTGAAAACGACCAATGAACTGTTTGAATACTGGGATAAATATTTAAAATTTTAGAATTATGAAAAATAAGCTAGCTGTTTTTGATATCGATGGGACAATATTTAGAAAAAATTTAGCTTTTGAGCTCATCAATGAATTGTCTTGGTTGAAAGTTTTTAAACGCGAAGTGCGTCAAGAGTTGGTTTGTTTTTATACTAGTTGGCTTGATCATAATGGCACTTATGAAGAATATCGGAAAGCTCTCGTCAAACTTTATGTGGAAAATATAAAAGGTTGTAGTAAAAAGCAAATATTAGAAGCTAGTCGAATAGTGGTACCTTTTTTCAAAGACCGTACTTATATTTTTGCTAACAATCTGATAGCGGATCTGAAAAGGAAAGGTTATCATCTCATTGCAGTTTCCGGTTCGCCGATTGAAATTGTGGAAGAATATAACAAATATTTGAAATTCGATGCGGTTTTTGGTACGGTTTATGAGTTGGATGAAAAAGGTTTTTATACTGGTAAAGAGGCTTTTGCTCCAACAGCGCATAAAGGTCATATGGTCAAGCAATATGTAGCGGAAAAGAAACTTACACTGGAAGATTCCTATGGAGTAGGCGACACTGAATCAGATGCGAAATTTTTGGAAATCGTGGACAATCCAATTGCCTTCAATCCCAATTTGAATTTGAAAACTATTGCGGAGGAAAAAGGTTGGCGGATTGTGGTGGAAAAGAAAGATGTGATTTATGAAATTTAGTCCCCCACCACTTTTTTACTTTTTTTTAAATTTTTTTATAGCATTGTAATAATTGAAGAAATAAGTTTTTATTATTAACAATATTTTTTTATTTTTGCGCCAAGGGCGCAAGTAAAAAAGTGGTGGGGGATAAATTTATGGGAGCGTATATAATTTTAGGAGCGATTGTTTTTGTTTTCTTTTTTCTGATTTATTTACTTTTGGATTTTGTCATGATCAAAGGCGGAGCCAACCAATTTTGGGACAAGTGGGTCAAAAATACCCTTTGGATCTGGTTTCCGTTTTATGCCCTGCAAAGACTGATTAAGGAAGTGATACTTAAAAAATAAACGCGATGCGAATTAGCGAATGACATGCGAATCTACGAACATAAAAAACTCGCCTAACGGCGAGTTTTTAAATGTAGTATTTTTTGGAGTTATTTCACGCTTTCGACGAATTTTTTGAATACTTCTGGATTTTCCATGGCCATTTGGGAGAGAACTTTTCGATCAACCTCGATTTTTTTGTCAGAGAGGGTCTTGATAAAGGCGCTATATTTTTGACCAACTTCACGAAGAGCGATGTTAAGGCGAGTGATCCAAAGCGCGCGCATAGTTCTTTTTTTCACTCGACGGTCACGAAAAGCATAACTGCCCGCCTTGATCACGGCTTGCTTGGCGGTAGCATAATGAGTATTTCTTTTCCAACGATATCCTTTAGCGTCAGCTAGCAGATTTTTTCTTCTTTTTGAAGCGGAAACTCCGCGTTTTACTCTTGTCATTATAATGTGATGCGAATTTACGAATAACCTTCATGCTAATCTGCAAATATGCGAATCAAACTGCATTTGTGGAATTTGCATATTCGTAGATTAGTATGTCATTCGTAGATTTGCATTATAAATATTAGTGAATTGCTTTTAAAATATTTTTTTCATCAGCTTTAGATAGGCGCATGTCACCTTTTTTTGCTCGACCAACTTTGCCATTTTCTTTAGAATTGTAATGGTTGTGACCGGTTTTTCGACGAGTGACTTTCTTGTTTTTAGTAATTTTGATTTTCTTAATCAAAGCTTTCTTGGTTTTTAATTTAGGCATAATTTTTTTACAATGCAAATCTACAAATGACATGCAAAGCTACAAATATTCGAATAAATATTTGCGGTATTTGCATATTTGCAGATTAGCATTTCATTCGTAGATTTGTGTTATTGACTAGTTATTATTACATTAAATCCTCCAGGGAATCTTTTTATTTCTTGCTCTGTTTTATTAGGTACGGAAATGCTTTTTACGAATTCGATAAGATTTTTTCTGGCTAGATCGCCATGGGCTTTTTCTCGGCCTTTCAAAACTATTTCAATTTTTACTTTGTTTCCTTTGGTAAGAAATTTTTCTGTTTGATTTTTCTTAAAATCTAAATCATGCTCATCTGTTCTGACACTAAGGCGAATACCTTTTATTTCTGATTTTTTTTGTTTGGCTTTATGTTGGCGTTCCTCTCGGGATTTTTGGTATTGAAATTTTCCAAAATCCATAATTTTGCAAACCGGAGGCACGGCCTTGGGAGATATTTCCACCAGATCAAGTAGCTTTGTTTTGGCAATACTTAAGGCTTCTGGTACTGCCATTATCCCTAATTGACTTCCATCATCAGCAATAACTCTGATCTCCTTAGCCCAGATGTGTTCATTTATTCTTGTTGTTGGAGCCTTTTTTACAAAAGGCCTGCGGTATATTCTTCTAATGGTTTTTGTGTTAATAATTATTATTACGAAATACGAAATAAATACTAAATACGAAAGTACGAAAAAAGTGAGTATAATTGTTTCGTATTTCGTTAATTTCGTAGTTCGTAAAACTGTGGAGATGATGGGAATTGAACCCATGTCCAAAGCTATTCATTTAAAATCCTCTACAAGCTTAGTTAGTTTGTTTAGATTGGGAGTTATGAACTAACAAAACATCCCAACCTTTTTTCTAGTGTAATTTTACCAAAGTAGCCTAGAAAATGCAATTTTGGCTATCCTAATGTATAACACCGAGCTCTATCTATTAGGAGTGGATAGTTCGATGGCCTCGGCAATTAAGCCAAAGCGTAGGCAAAGTTAGCTGTGAAAGCTTGCGCAATCGCAGTTTTTGCTTTTGAAAATAAGTTTGCACTTATTAATTTGGTAAAATTTTAACGAGTGATTACCATTCTCGGCTTGCATATTTTAAATGTACAACTTGTCGAAACCAAACATCCCCGTGGGGGACCGTACTTCGTACGGAATTTTTAATTTTTAATTTCCAATTTTTAAATAATTTTTAATGTTAGAATGTTTAAAAATTTAAAAATTAAGATTTATTTACAAAATTAAAAATTATAAAAATTAAAAATTCTTCAGCGCTCTTCTAGCTTCTATGGAGTCTTCTCTTTTTTTGATTTTGTCTCGTTTGTCGTATTCTTTTTTACCTTTTCCGAGGCCAAATTCTAATTTTATCAGCCCGCCTCGCATCGACAAACGGTCTCCGCGAGTCGAGGCGGGTCGTTTTTTAGTATATAATTTAATTGGTACGAGTGTCAAGCCTTGCGTTCTAGCCTTGCCAATTAAATGTTTTATTTCTGATTTTTTGAGCAGAAGTTTTCTTGGTCTAGTCGGGTTGTAATTATTGATAATTCCAGCGTGAATATAGGGTGGAATATGCGCATTAGTCAGATATAATTCTCGGCCATGGATTGTCACAAAAGACTCTTTGAGGCTCACATGCTTGGTTTTTATCGATTTTACCTCATGGCCAAAAAGTGCAATTCCAGCTTCATAGCTTTCTAAAATTGCATAATCAAAATGTGCTCGTTTATTTATTGCTAAAACACTCATAAACCAAGTCTAGCATTTCTTTCTTATTTTTGCTAGAATTGGATTATGGATCAAACAGGTCAACAAATTTTTGAATTTCTCTCACAGTATGGCTATGCCATAATGCTTCCTTTGATGATTATCGAAGGGCCAGTGGTGACAATCATCGCTTCGATGCTTGCGAGTCTTGGTGCGTTTAATATTTTTATTGTTCTCATTTTTTCAATAATTGGCGATATGGGCGGAGACATCATTCTTTATGGGCTGGGATATAAATATGGAATGGGCTTTGTTAGACGAGTGGGAAAATATATAGGCATCACGGAAAATTTGGTTTTGAAAATGGAAAAATATTTTGAGCATCACGGAGGGAAAACAATTCTTGCAGTCAAGTCCACCGCGGGACTTTGTTGGGCAACTTTTGTGGCAGCGGGAATTGTGAAGATGAATTTCAAAAAATTTGTAAAATATTCTTTTCTGGGTGGAATAATCTGGAGTGGATTTTTGGTGGCAATGGGATATTTCTATGGTTATCTCTGGCGGGAAATTCAAATTTATATCAAATGGATCGGCTGGGTAATTTTTGGAACGGCAATCATTACTTTTGTTATTATAAATATTTATAAAAGTTATCAATCAAAAAAAATGTTTAAGGAAAATGAAAATAATAAATAAAAAAATTATAAAAATTAAGAGATTTTATCATTTGCTAAATAATGCGAGTATAATAGAATGCTAATTATGATTAACAAGACATGTGAAAAAACTAGAGGAGTTCTATCTGCGGATCCTAAACAGTTATACGAAGAAGAACATGGTTTGTTAAAAGAACCTTTTTATTTTCTTGGGACAAATGGGAAGGCGGTTTTACTTATCCATGGTTGGACTTCTGTGCCATATGAAGTTCGACGACTGGGAAAATATCTTAATGAAAATGGTTACACAGTTTCAGGACCGCTTCTTCGTGGACATGGGACAAAGCCAGAAGATTTGGAAAATGTCCGTTGGGAAGAATGGCTGTGTGATGTAACAAGAGCTTATGAAGAATTGGCTAAGGATCACGAAAAAATTTTTGTAGCGGGAACATCAATGGGTGCCAATCTTACGGCGATGTTAGCGAAAAATAAAGCTAATATTTCCGGAATTATTTTAATGGCGATGCCATATAAAATTAAATTAGAAAAAATTTCAGTTTTTATTGTAAATATTTTAAAATATTTCAAAAAATATTATAAAAAATTCTATCCGCCGACTTTTGGGGCATCAACTACTATTACTCGCTTGATTTCCTATCAATCTTATCCGATAAAAAGCGCCCTAGAGCTGTATAAATTGATGAAAATTTCGAGAAAGGTTTTGCTAAAAGTAAAACAGCCTTGTTTTATTTTGCAATCAAATAGAGATCATGTGGTTGCTAAAAACAGTCTAGAAAAAATTTATGAAAAAATAAGTTCCAAAATTAAGGAAAAAAAATATGTTGATCGAGCCTATCATACTTTTATCTCGGACATTAAAAATGAACATATTTTTGAAGATATACTGAATTTTATAAATAAAAACTAAATGAAAATAGGAATTTTTACTAATAATTATCTTCCTAATCCTTACGGCGTCACAAGGTCAATTGAAACTTTTAGGCGTGAACTGGAAAAACGGGGCAACACCGTTTTTATTTTTGCTCCGCGCTGGAAAGGTTATGAAGATAAAAACCCACGGGTTTTTCGTTATCCATCATTTGATATTGAAATTAAATTCCGTTTTCCCTTAGCCATTCCGTATTCTTGGAAAATGAATAGAATAATAAAAAATCTTGATTTGGATGTGATTTATGCTCAACATCCAAATTTGTTGGGAAGCGTAGCGATGAAATGGGCGAGGAAACTTGCGAGCCGACGAGGCAGGAAAATCCCGTTGATTTTTACTTGGCACACGCTTTATGATCAATATACAAATTTTGTGCCATTTATTCCAACAAAAATTTCAGCCGGATATATTATTAGAAAAGCGGTTAAATTTGCCAACCTTGCGGATGCAGTTATTGTGCCGACTGATTCGATTATTCCAATTCTTCGAAAATGGGGAGTTGAAAATAAAAATATAATCCCAATTGCCACAGGAGTTCTTGAGGAAGAATTTGTCAACGCTGACAAGAATAAAATTAGAGAAAAATATAATATAAAAAGCGATGAAGTAATATTGCTTATAGTTTCTCGTTTAACGACAGAAAAAAATGTCGAATTTGTTTTTCGATCAATTAGAAATGTTTTAAAAAATTCTAATCCTCCTCTCACTATGGGAGAGGATGTCTTGTACTCAAGACAGGAGAGGGTGCTAAGTGAAACAAAAGAAATTAAAGGTAAAATTGAATTTAAAGATTTTCACAAAGAGCCCTCTCCCGAGCTGGATTACCAGCTCGACCTCTCCCGAAGGGAGAGGTGGGGGAAGATAAAATTCTTAGTGGTGGGGGATGGGTATCTTCGACGGGACTTGGAAAATTTTTGTCAGCAAGAAAAAATTTCAGACAAGATTATTTTTTGTGGAGAAGTGGAAAGAATAGAAATAAAAAATTTTTATGCCTGCGCAGACATTTTTGTCTACGGTTCCAAATCCGAAACACAAGGCATGATCATTACCGAAGCGATGTATATGAGCCTTCCGATTGTGGCAGTCAATGCGACGGGAATAAATAGTTTGGTTTTGAATAATGGCAATGGGTTTTTGGTTTCCGAAAATGAATCTGAATTTAGTGGGGCAGTTTTGAAATTAATCAATAATAAAGAATTGCGAAAAAATTTCAGCGAAGCATCTAAACGCATCGCCGAACTAAAATTCACCGCTTCAATTTGTGCAAAGAAGATGTTGGAGGTTTATAGAAAATGTCTGAACCACTGATTCGCACATGAACTCACATGATTTCACTGAATTTTAATTCATGTGCAATCAGGAAAATCAGTGATAATCAGTGGTTCTGATTTACTCTAAATGTATTTTTTCTGAAAACTTTTTCAGGGCATCAGCTAATAGCGGGTGCTCTTTTAATTTGGGATCATTTTCCAATAAATTTTTTGCTTCGGCGCGGGCAAATTTGATGAGTTTGACATTGCTCAAATGTTCCATAGCAATATCGGGTAAGCCTGATTGGATGTTTCCAAAAAATTGTCCTGGACCGCGCAGTTTCAAATCATGTTCGGAAATTTCAAAACCGTCGTTGGTTTTTTCTAATATTTTCAAACGCGTAGGTATGCGCGTAGGTACGGAGGTAGGTACGGAATTTTCTGCAGTGAAAAGAAAACAATAAGATTGCTCTTTTCCTCGGCCGACGCGTCCGCGAAATTGATGCAGTTGTGTCAGGCCAAATCTTTCGGAGTTTTCAATTATTATTACAGTGGCATTGGGAATGTCGATGCCGACTTCCACTACGGAAGTGGAAACTAAGATATCAATTTTTTTGTCAGAGAAATCTTTCATAACAGCTTCTTTTTCTTTAGCTTTTAGCTTGCCGTGGAGAAGTCCAAGTTTGAATTCGGGAAATATAATTTTTGACAATCTTTCATGTTCGGCTTTAACAGCTTTGACATCGATCATGCTTTCAGAAAGTGATTCTTCAATGAGGGGCAGAATGACAAAAACTTGTCGCCCGCCTCGCGTCGACGAGCGATCGTCTTCGCGAGTCGAGGCGGGACTTTTTTTGATTTCACTGCGGATAAAATTATAAACTTTTTCTCGACCAGTTGGCGTAATTATTTTTGTGATGATAGGTTTTCGATTTTTCGGCATTTCATCTAAAATTGATAGATCTAAGCTACCAAAAAAAGCAATGGCTAGGGTGCGCGGAATAGGCGTGGCCGTCATAGTCAGCAAGTGAGGCACTTGTTGCGCGGATTCACGTGGAATATTCTGTTGCAATGTGGCGCGTTGTGCAACGCCAAAACGATGCTGTTCATCGATGATGATTAACGCCAGATTTTTAAACTTAACATCTTTTTGAATAAGGGCGTGAGTGCCGATGACTAATTGCACTTCATTTGTTTGGATAGATGTTAGTAATTCAGAGCGAGTTGTGCTTTTTATAGTTCGAGTATAATTTTCAATTTTCAATTTGCAATTTTCAATCAATTTTAAATTTTCAATTTTCAAATTTTGATTTGCTTTTGGTTCTGAAATTAATTTATAAGAACTTGTTAATAAGGCTATTTTTATATCATAGTTTTTAAATATTTCACAAAAACTTTCAAAGTGCTGGCGGGCCAAAACTTCGGTGGGTGCCATAATGGTCGTTTGATAGCTGGCGGAAATTGTTTGTAGGGCAGAAATGGCCGAGACAATTGTTTTGCCTGATCCGACATCACCATTGAGCAATCGATTCATCGGGCGTGGTTTTTCTAAATCTTTCAAAATTTCAAAAGAAGCTTTTCTTTGTGCATTTGTTAACTTGAAAGGCAAATGGTTTACAAAATTTTTGATTAGTTTCTCGTCAAATTTTATGCCAGTAGAATTTTTTTCTGCAAATTCTTTTTTTATCTGAATGGTTTTAAGTTGCACTAAAAACATTTCTTGAAAAGCCATTCTCTTTTGGGCGCGAATCAATTTTTCTTTTGAGTCCGGAAAGTGAATTTGGCTAAGAGTAGTATAAATATCATAAAGATTATATTTTTTTCTAATTTCTTTTGGCAAAATGTCGATTAAGACATCCGATGTCCACTTGGACATCGGATGTCCAAGTGGTTCTAAGAGCATTTTCATTTGCCAGCGGATCCATTTAGAAGTGATGCCGGAAGTTTGCGGATAAATTGGAATGAGTCGTCCCGTGTTAGTCATATCGCGAGAGGATTTTTCCCAAGCAGGGGAGCTCATTGAAAATTTTTTGCCGTCTAGGATTAATTTTCCAGATAATCTCACTTCAACTCCTTCTTTTAGAGTTTCTAAAATAAAAGGTTGATTGAACCAGACGGCTTTCAGGGGAATGTTATTTTCAGTCCCGATAATGATTTCCACTATGCTCATTTTTCGGCGAAAAATTCGGTTGAGTTTGGTTTTTATAATTTTTCCGGAAACGGTAATAACTTGATTCAAATAATCTTCGGAGATCGAAACAATCTGGGAAAAATCATCATAACGAAAAGGAAAATAAAACAAAAAATCCTTTACCGTAAAAACCCCGAGTTTTTCCAAAACGCGAACATATTTCGGCGTAATGCGGGGAATGGATTTTAGAGGCAGGTTTAAATTGACCATGCATTAAGTATAAAGTATTATGTATAAAGTATAAAGTGCTGTAAAATAAGTAGTTATAAAATTAATAAAAATAGGCATTATGACAAAAAACAAATCCATTGGCATATTTGATTCAGGTTTTGGGGGACTGGATATTATGAAAGGTATTGTAAGAGAATTGCCGAATTATAATTACATATATTTAGGAGACACAGCTAGGGTACCGTATGGAGCGCGTTCTGAAAAAGTTTTATATAAATTTACCAAACAAGCAGTAGATTTCTTGTTTAAAAAAAATTGCGAAATTATAATTTTTGCTTGTAATACTGTTTCTAGTAATGCTCTTCGAAAAATTCAGAAAAAATATATTCCAAAGTATTATCCTAGGAAAAAAGCACTGGGCGTTATTATTCCAGCAGTGGAATTGGCAGTGCAAAAAACAAAAAACAAAAAAGTGGGAGTTGTTGCAACCTTAAGAACAGTGGAATCAAAATCTTTTTTAAGAGAATTTTCAAAAATTGACAATAATATAAAAATTTTTCAAAAAGCCTGTCCTCTTTTGGTTCCGATTATAGAAACGGGAGAAATTAAAACTGAAAAAATTAATGAAGTTCTAAAAAACTATATAATGCCCTTAATTGATAAAAAAATAGACACCTTGATTCTTGGGTGTACTCACTACGGGATATTGAAAAATAAAATCAAAAAAATTATGGGAAATAATATAAAAATAATTGCTGAATCTGATATTGTTGCAAAAAAACTCAAGGATTATTTGAGAAGGCATCAGGAAATTGAGAAAAAAATAGGACGAGAAAAGAAAAGAATTTTTTATTCTACCGGCTTGGTGAAAAAATTCGAAATTTTAGGTAAGCAGTTTTACGGAGAAAAAATAAAAGTT
Organism: Candidatus Moranbacteria bacterium CG23_combo_of_CG06-09_8_20_14_all_35_22; assembly: GCA_002772115.1. Lineage (GTDB taxonomy): Bacteria > Patescibacteriota > Minisyncoccia > Moranbacterales > UBA2206 > UBA2206. The sequence continues at coordinate 3,977 of PCRW01000047.1, read as the reverse complement.
CAGAAAATAAAATTATCTAAAAATTTGTAAAAAATTATTGTTTATAGTAGTGTGGAATAAAGTGCTTATAGCTCAGTGGATAGAGCGTCTGGTTGCCCGCCTCGCATCGACAAGTAAGTTGTCTTGCGAGTCGAGGCGGGTGGTCCAGAAATTCAATGTCCTCATAGCTCAGTTGGATAGAGCGTCAGCTTGCGGAGCTGAAGGTCAGAGGTTCAAATCCTCTTGAGGACACATTCGCAGGTTCGATTCCTGCTAAGCGCACTTATATAAAAATTACGTAATTAATTACGTAATTTTTTTGTAAGATTTATTTAGGTTGTTCAATGGGGGATTTTGGTCGGATTTGGATATTTTGGGCGGTGATGACTCCGGAGGAATCGTTTTTGCTGTTAACCATCACTTGATTGCCAATGTTTAAATCCGAGACTGATCCGTCAACTGTTTTTCCGATGGTGGTCGAATTAGAAAAATAAATTATTTTAGAACTGCCTTCGCGAGTTTTGATGGTGATACTTTTATCATCTTTGGAAATTATCTCTCCATTTTCAAAAGCTCCGCCGGAATTATTTTGACCTATTCTTTGTTCACTAGTTTTTCTTTGAAATCCGCTACCATTTTCTTCGCGAGAAAAATTTTGCGGAGCCATTTTCTTTTTTTGATAAATAGTTCCGTCATAAAAAGAACTAATGCCGATTAATACTATTGCAATAATTGCAACGGGGATGATTTTTTGTTCATAATATTTTATTAATTAATAATTAAAATTCAGAACCACTGACCTGCCTCGCCAGTAGGCGGGTTAACACATGATTATACTGATCGCACATGAATTAAAATTCAGTGAAATCATGTGAGCTCAGTGATAATCAGTAGTTCTGATTACTCGTACCTCAACGCTTCAATGGGACTCAAATTAGCCGCACGACGAGCAGGATAGAAACCAAAAACTACTCCTACTCCGGCGGAAACGCCAAAAGCTAAAAAAATGGAGGAAAGAGAAATTTCTGTGGAGAGACTTTCGGAAAATTTAGGAATAATAAGCGAAGCAATCCAGCCGAGAAAAACTCCCATTGCTCCACCGATAAAAGTTAGCATCACTGCTTCGGTGAGAAACTGTAAATTTATGTAAGCCTTTTTTATGCCAACAGCTTTTCGAAGACCGATTTCGCGAGTTCTTTCAGTGACGGTTGTGAGCATCATATTCATAATACCGATTCCTCCAACTAAAAGAGAAATGCCAGCGATAGAAGAAAGTAGGAGCGTCATAGTGCCCGTAATGTCGGAAGCGGTTGAAATGATGTCAGTTTGATTGGTGATGCTAAAATTAGCTTTGGTCGGGTCTTCAATTTTATGGCGGCGCAGAATTTCCGTTATTTGTTCTTGCGCCAAAAACATTGTATCTTGGCTTTCGGCCACGACATTGATACTGCTCACATATTCTGAATTAGATAAAAAATGTCCGAAAGTATTGAGCGGAATATAAATGACATCGTCAGCGTTGTTAAATCCAGAACCACCTTTGGAAACAGTAAGTCCGATAACTTCAAAATCAACATTATTAATTTTTATAACTTTCCCAAGCGGATCAATTCCTTCACCAAAAAGATCATTTCTAGTTGTTGGTCCGATTACTGCTACTTTAGAAGATTTTTTAGCGTGTTGGTCGCTTAAAAATGTGCCTAAATCAATTTCAATATTTCTAACCTCGGCATAGTCAGAAGATGTTCCAACTACGCGAGTATTGGTATTATTTTCTTTGGCAGTAATTTGGTAGCGATTGGAAACTTCTGGTGCTACGCCGGAAATTCCTTGGGCTTCGTTTTGAATTGCTTCGACATCACTCACCGTAAGTGTTTGTGCTCCGCCTTGTCCACCCATAAGTATTCCGCTTTTTTGGGCTCCGGGAGAAATCATAATTAAATTTGATCCAATAGATTGAATTCGGTCTTCTATAGATTTTTGCGCTCCTTGGCCGATAGAAACCATCGTGATCACTGAAGCGATGCTAATGACAATTCCCAAAATAGTGAGACCAGATCTCACTTTATTACCCATTAGTGACCAAATTGTTTCGTTGAATAAATCTGAAAACATAAGCGATGCGAAATTACGAATTGCATGCAAATGCTACGAAATAATTCGTATCATTCGCATGCATTTGTAGATTAGTATCGCTACTTTCTTGTATCTTTTTCTATTTTTCCATCGCGCACATGGATTATACGATTGGCATAATTGGCGACATCTATTTCATGAGTAATGAGAATTATCGTGTGGCCTTTTTTATTTAATTCTTGCAAAGCCTCCATAACAATCCGACTGGTTTTAGTATCAAGATTCCCAGTTGGTTCGTCAGCTAAGATAATGGAAGGATTGTTGATAAGCGCACGAGCAATGGCTACTCTCTGCATTTGTCCGCCAGACAACTGATTGGAAAGATTTTGAAATTTATTTTCTTCCATTCCGGCATAACGCAAACATTCTTTGGCGCGCAGTAGGCGTTCTTGAGAGGTAGTTTTGGTATAGAGTAGGGGAAGCATAACATTGCGAAGAACAGTTGTGCGGGGTAAAAGATTGAAAGATTGAAAAACAAAACCAATTTTATTTTTGCGAAGCTCTGAAAGTTCATCATCATTAAGTTTGGAAACTTCGCGATTATCCAAAAAATATTCTCCGCTGGTTGGATTGTCCAGCGCGCCCAAAATATGCATTAGCGTTGATTTTCCCGAGCCGGACGGACCGATAATAGAAACAAATTCGTCTTTAGCAATTTCGAAAGAAACATTATTCAGGGCAATTGTTTCTACCTCGCCGTTTCTATAAATTTTTGTCAGGTTTTTACAAGAAATCATATTATTTTTACATTCCGGGAATTCTTATTCCGCTTTGATTATTCCTAGAACTGGATGAATTGGAAGAAGTTATGGTGCCAGATTTGATTGTTTGAGTGATGACATTTTCACCTTCGCTTACCCCACTTAGAATTTCTGTTTTAGTGGTATTTTCCAAGCCAATTTCAATTGATTTTTTTTGCGGATTTCCATCTTTCAAAATTTCGACATAGTAATTTCCATTGTCTATTTTGACTGCGCTATTGGGTATAATAATCACATCTTGTTTTGTTTCGGTAATAATGGAAGTGGAGACGCTCATTTCCGGTTTAATTCTCTCATCTAGTGAATCAAAGCCGACGATAACATTGTAAGTGACAACTCCCGAATTAAAAGTGCCCAGTGAATCTATTTTTTCCACTTTGCCAGAAGTTTCAAAATCGGAAAGAGCGTTGAAAGTCAGTACGGCTTTTTGTCCGATTTTGACATTACTAATATCTACTTCACTCACTTCAACTTGAGCTTTGAGCGTAGCTAAATCCCCCAGCACAATCGGCGCTTGGGAATTACTATTTCCTGAAAGCCGGCTAAGGTCGTCGCCATTTTTGATATTTATGGCATTGACTGTGCCGGAAATTGAAGCCAGTACATTTCTTTTGGCATAATCATTTTTTTCAATTTGATAATTTTCCAAGGATGATTTGATATTTTCTTCGGCAACGCTTACAGAAATTTCTGCTACCTCCAATTTTCGTTTATAAATGGATCTTTCATCCGAATCAGCATCTTCAAAATTATTTTCTGCTTCTTTTCGATTAGCCTTGGCAGTTTCCAAGGAAGCTAGCGATTGCAAATATGAGGCGTAAGCTTTTTTTACATTCACGCTTAAATCTTCATTTTCTATACTAAAAAGAAATTGGCCCTTTTCCACTTTATCTCCAACAGCTACAGAAAGATTGACAACTGTTCCTGTAATGGTCGGATCAATATTAGTGCTGTTATCGACAATGATATTGCCAGAACCAGAAACAAAAACAGATAGCAGACCTTTTTGGCTCTATAATAAATAGTGTGGTGGATAACTAAAGAAGTGGTAGGATTTAAGTGCTTAAACATTAAACCCCCACCACCTCTATGAAACAAGAT
>PCRW01000040.1 GCA_002772115.1 Candidatus Moranbacteria bacterium CG23_combo_of_CG06-09_8_20_14_all_35_22 | reverse complement strand
ACATATTTTTGTTTTAGTAAAACAATTATCTACTACTATTTTAACATTTTTAAGGAAAAAAATCGAGGCTATTCTTCAGTGGTTTCTAATTACATATACATATTATCATTTTTTCATTGCTATGTAAAACAGCAAAATTATGCTATAATTTAAGCATAAAAAACTTAAATTAATTTTATGGACATTTTCAAACCTTACTATGTTTTTCTAATCCCAATGTTGGTTGGAGGGGTAGTACAAATAATAAAATTTATTGTTTATTCAATGAAGCACGGCTGGAACATTCAGTATGCTATGACGCATGGCCATATGCCCAGCGCTCACACCGGTTTCATTATGTCACTGGTCACTTCTGTCGGCTACTATGAAAGCATCGACTCCGGCGCTTTCGCCGTGGCAGTGGCTCTCGCTATTATTGTGATTGATGACGCTACCCGACTTCGAATGTATATGGGCGATCAAGGGCGTTATCTCAATATGCTTATTCGCCAACTAAATATCAACGAGGATCAATTTCCAAGATTACACGAAAGAATGGGCCACCGAATTTCCGAAGTGATTGTCGGTGGAATCTTAGGCGTAATTTTTACGCTAATTCTCGCAAGACTTCTTTCTTAGTGTCATTGCGAGCGGAGTGAAGCAATCTCGAGATTGCCACAATCGCTACCTGCCTCGCCAGCAGGCGGGTGCTCTTTCGCAATGACAAATAAACTTTCACCTTAAGTTTTCCAACTCTTCCAAAATCACTTTTTTTTCATTCCACGCAATCCTTTCCTTTCCAATCGCCATCATTTCTTCCGCACCTTTGCCAGTGATGACAAAAATATCTTCTGGCCTTGCAAGTTGCAATGCTTTTTTAATTGCCTCACGCCGATCCATAATTATCCAAAAGTTTTCATTTTCAATTTTGTTTTTTATTCCACTCGCGACTTCATTTATTATTTGCACTGGATCTTCATTATAGGGATCTTCATTAGTGACGATTATATAATCCGCAAAATGCGAAACAATCTCCCCCATTATTAGTCGCTTACCACGATCTCTTTCTCCGCAAGAACCAAAGACTGAGATTATTTTGGATTTTTTGGAGTCTAAATCTCCAATTGGAGATTTAGACTCCAAAAATTTATATAATTTTTCCAAACTATCCGGCGTCACCGCATAATCAATGATAATTTCAATACCTCGATCATTTGGCACTTTTTCCATTCTTCCCGACACTCCTTGAATTTTTTCCAAAGCATTTTTTATTATTTCATCTGAAATTCCATAAACAAATCCAACGCAAGTTGCAGCTAATGCGTTTTCGACATTAAATAACCCCGGAATATGTAGCGTGTATAAAGTATCATGTATAAAGTATTTAGAGATATCGATTTCTAATTTAATATTCTCGGCATTTATTATTTCTAAATTATTATATTTATTTTTTAATTCCTTATAGGGAATACTTACTACATTATACTTACTACTATATACTAACTTTTTTTCATTATTAAAATGAAAAAAAGTTTCCGGTTTTTCCATATCCAAATTCACTACCGCATTTTTGACATTTTCAAATAACTTCAATTTCGCCTGACGATATTCTTCAATCGTTTTGTGATAGTCCAAATGCTCACGCGTAACATTAGTGATCACCGCTGTGTCATAGCAAATTCCCCAAGTGCGAAATTGATCCAAAGAATGCGAAGAGATTTCCAAAACTAAATATTCGCAATTAACTTTCACTGCCTCTGCAATAAATTTTTGCACTTGAAAACTGGAAAGGGTGGTGCATTTGGTAGCATTGACCCATTCTTTTTCGCCAAGTTTAAAATTAATTGTCGAAGCCATCGCCACTCTCGCCCCTGACTCTTCCAAAATTTTTGTAATCATCTGTACTGTGGTAGTTTTTCCGTTCGTTCCAGTGACGCCAATTATTTTGATATTTTTTGACGGCCAACTATACATAAAATTCGCCAAGATAGATTGGAAAAAATGGTAGATATTTTTTATTGATTGTGGGATAAGCTTTTTCATAACAAATTTTTAATTTTTGTAATTTTTAATTTTCTGAATTATCCTATACCCCCAATACCTTACTGGACTAACAATAATATCATAACTCCCAGGAAATTCAACCGGTTTTGTGTTTGGCGAAAATCCAAGTTTAAATCTAGTTATTCCCTCCCATGATTTTCCTTTTTTTTCATTTACTTTTACTCCACAAAAATCATATCTAACACATCCGGCCTTGCGTGCATCTTGGATTTGTCGCCATTGAAGCATATGTGGTGCCATCAGGTTTTTATATTTATCATCTGATGCTCCATGCAGATAATAAGCAGTGTCACCATAGAAGATAACAATATTAGTTGCAATAATTTTATTTTCATATTCGGCAACATATAATTTAATTATACTTTCAGGAATAATTTCCAACATCTTTCGATAATAATTTTCGCCGTGCGTCACGATACCCTGCCTCTCTGACATTATCTTCGTTAGTCTCAAAAATTCTTCGATATATTGTTTTGAAATTTGATCATTTGGATTTTGTGATTTATTTGTTATTTGTGATTTGTAATTTGTAATTTCTCGCACTAAAACATTATGTTTTTGTGCAAGCTTAATATTATACCTAGTCTTACTCTTCATCTCCGCCAAAATTTCTTCTTCGCTTTTTGAAATATCCATTATCAAAGTTTCCTTGGGTTGCATATCATGCGGGGATTTGATTATTTTGTATTTCTGTAATTTTTTGTAGGGGTTTAATTTATTAAACCCTGCTTTAGGTTCGATAAATCGAACCTCTACGAAATTTTTTATCATTTTCAAAATTTCCTCATTTTCCGGCTCAATCCGAATCCACCCCGCCTTTTCTTTTTTCGCCAAATCAAAAAGTTGTGTCATTCCGGCCTTTGAGCCGGAATCTAGTTTTAAAGACTGGATTCCCGCTTTCGCGAGAATGACAGGACCTTTCGGAATATAAAAGTATCTCCCCACTATCGGCAAACTATGTTCAATTATGCTAGCAGAAAATTCAACAACACCCTCTCCTTTATAAGGAGAGGGTTGGGGTGAGGTAACACAGAAAGTCTTCCGCCCCACTGCTTCCTGAAATTTCCGCCATTCATTTGATTGCAAAAAGTCTTTTTTATTTTCCATAAATTCGTACATTCGTATTAATTCGTATTTCGTAAGGATCCCAAATTTCGAAGCGCCATCTTCACTCTTTGTCCAACATCCTTCACATCTAGTGGAACAATTTTCAAAGCATCGCGAGCTTCGCTGACGGAATATCCCATAGTGAGTAGCGCTTCAATGGCGTCAGAGTCAATCGTGGCTTCTTCTTTTTCACCAGTAGTCATGTCGGCCACTTTGTTTCGCAGTTCCAAAATCACTCGTTCGGCAGTTTTTTTGCCGATACCGGAAACCTTGGTGAGAATCGATGGGTCTTCATTGAGAATAGCAGTTTTGATTGTTTTGGGCGTGGCAATAGAAAGAATGCCAATGCCCGCTTTTGGCCCAATGCCAGAAATGGAAATCAAAAGTTCAAACATTTCCAATTCTTCGCTCGTCAAAAAACCATAGAGCGCCAAAGTGTCTTCGCGCACATAAGTGTGAATAAACAAACTCACCTCGCCCATTCCTGCCACCTTCCCAAAAGTATAAGCTGACAAAAACACCTTATACCCAATGTCATGGACATCTATTACTGCATAGTTGCTTTTAAGATATTCAATTTTCCCCGTTAGTTTTGCAATCATTAGTCGTGAATTTAAATGAATTAATAAACGAATTTACACTAATTGAGAATGATTTAATACTTAAAACGTGAACTAAACATCAGAATAATTCTTATCTCCAGTTCAAATCATACTCTATTTTGAGTTTTTTGTCAGTTTTGCTTTTTAGTCAATTCAACCAAAATTCTTTCTATCTCTCTCCCGTCCTCTAACTTATAATTCCCCGCGGGCGTTTCTTTGCGTTGAATATCTAGGGTTTTAATAATTTTATGCGAAGCTCCCTCTTTGGGCAAATGCGCAATGATTTTTTGCGTACCCAACGCAAATTCTTTTTCCACTGTTTCTCGCAAGAAGTTTTCGCCAAAATAGAATTTTTGCAAGAGCGGATCGATATTCATCGCCCCAAGATATCTCTCGCCCTCCGGTAATTTTTTTATCCCATCAAAATTTGACGAACGCATAAACCCGACTAAATTATCCAGAGATTTTTCTGGCGAAACCCCCGCCGATGAGGCGGATTGATCAAAATATACCAAGTAGAATTTCGCGTCATGCTCCAAATGTTTTTCAAAATCACTCATCAGCCTTTCCAGATCTTCTTTTGATTTATGAGAATTGTTCGCACGATACATTTCCCGAAGTTTATCTATCAATTCTGGATTCCCTAAAACTTCCTTCCCGCTAATTTCAGAAATTTCCAAACCTTTTATATTTTCCAGACTTTGCACTTCTCCCTCTTTCTTCCCCGCAATCAAAAGTGAAGCTACGAGATCAATTTCAATTCGGCTTTGTTCCAAATCTTTCAAAAGTTTTGCAATTTTTTCTTCATTCGGTTTTTCTCCATCTTTCAATTCATAACTAAATCGAGAAATGATATTATGTGCCCTTCTCATCAACTCCCCTCGCACACTAGGAGAAATTTCTTTTTGATTATCTTTATAAATAATTTTTGATAATTCTTCGTTTTTTCTATCAGCCAAATTAGTTATTTCAGAAATTTTAGAAAAAATCGGTTTAGCTTTTTCAAAATCCAATTCATTTCCAATAGTGATAATTTTTGGGGCGTTTTCAATATCCGTCTCACAATTCAAAAAACTTTGCATCCCTTCTGTTCCAAGTTTTTTCACAAAATTAACCAGCAAATCATATTTTCCTTTCGTACCAAGTTCATAAACCGCCGAAGCCAGCCAAACTTGTTCTTTCCATGAAAGATCATTATGAATTCCAACCTTGCAATCCTCAAAAAATTTTTCTGAAACTTTTTTGACATAAGAATAATCTGTAATGTTAGAAATTTTTTCTTCATATTCATCTTTGCCTTCATCTTTCCTCTTAAAAACTAGTTGATTAGCAGAAAATTTTTCAAGTCTATTTTTGATTTCTTTTTTATTTACATAAGTTCTAGCAGAAATTTCTTCTGGCTTGAGTTTCTTTTCAGAATTATCGGAAATTTCTGATTTTTTTTTATTTTTATCCTCTTTGTTAAGTAAATCAAAAGTATATTTTAAAGTTTCTCTGCCTTCATGCATCACCACCACCCCAGCAGTATTTTTATCCAAAAGCACAATTTTAATATTTTTCTTAGGAAATTTTTCCCCAAAAAATTCTAGTTCATCTCCTCGCCCAATATAATATTTTACAGAAAAAAACATTACTTCCATTTTATCTTTAAAATCAGAACCTCGATATTCTTTTCGTAAAATATACTCTCCTTTTTGATTTGTTCTTTTCGTAAAATCATTTAAACTCAAGATTTCTTTTTTGAGTAAATTGGAACATTCAGAGTTTAAAAAATTATGCAATCCGTTTTTTGTTATTTTATGGCCAAAATATCCAACATTTTCCACAAACCAATCATATGTAATATCAACATAATCTTGTTTTTCTTTATCAAAAACTTTCAATATTCCATCTTCTCTTTTAGCGCCAAATTCCTTAAAAAGCTTGTATGCGATATAATATTCATTTAAATTAATCCTCTCTCCATCCTTTGCAATAATTTTTTCATCCCAATAAATATTTTTTTCATTATTTATATCCCAAATATTCAAATAATGTTCTTCATTATTTTTTATCTTTTCCACATCCAGTGCTTCACTCAAACTTTCTGGCATATAAAATAATTTTTTCTTTCTTATTTCATCATCTCCTTGTTCTTGTTTTTTTTCATAATCCGCTTTTGAAACAACATCTAAGTCAGACAAAAGATTATACACATTTATTCTGGTAGTTGTAAATTTTTTTCCATCAATCATTCCTAAATATTCGTTAAAATTGCTTTTTTGGAATCTTTCCAAATCAATCACAAAATTACCGTCAATTCTTTCTAATATGTTTTCCTTTTCTAATATTTGCAAAAATTTCTCTCTAAAAATTTCTAACTGATTTTCTTTTTCCTTTCCTCGCCCAAAAACTTCCTCTTTTTTGATTGAAGGTTTTTTATCAGCTGGTAAATTTGGTGGAAAATTTGGATCCTTAAACATAGAAAGTGTCATTCCCGCGCAGGCGGAAATCTAGTTTATAAACTAAATTATTATCACCACCTTCATTATACCAATTTTTGAGAAATAAAAAAGAAGTTCGTGGTGGAACTCCTTTAGTGGTTTTGCGGTTCTGCTCCCGCACGGCTCACGTGTGTGGTTTTTTTTAAAAGAAACCTGCCCGTGATACAAAAACTTTTACCCATACTTTTACGCCTGTGGATTTTCAGGCAACTTTCTGATTTTGTCCGGTTTTGAATCAGAAAGGTTTTTCCCGTTTATTTTTCGTCGGTTGAGGCGAGAGTCCGACTAGAGAAAATATTTATAAAATCTTAATCTTTTTTACATAAATAATTTCTCGCTTTTTTTTCCCCAGCAACACATATCCGTTGCCGTCTTTTATACATTCTTCAATTACCTCCTTTCCGAGGATATCCTCCTCGTTAAATTCAACTGTTCCCATGAACGAGTCGAATCCATAAATTTTCCACCACGGAGATTCATAATCCTCCGTGTTTACTATAAAATCTTTCGGTTCCGTTATTTGGAACCGCTTCTCCCAAAGGTTTTCACCCCTGGAAAAACGAGCTTCCCCGCCTAGTTGCCACAGGCGACCAAGCGTGTCAACTCTAAATAATTTATTTCCTTTCATTCCTACCTCCTTCGCCCACTTCTGGGCTTTAAAATTTTCCACTAATTTTTCTAATCTACCCTATACAAATTATTAAAATTAGTGATTTTTTTCTTTACTTCACTCCTCGATTTTTTTGAAAATCCAAAAGTGGAGAAAGAAGAGAAGATGCTTGTGGTCAAACAGAGCTTCCCTTTTTTAGTGGTTTTGCGGTTCTGCTTCCGCGTGGCTCATGTGTGTGGTTTTTTGAAAAGAAACCTGCCCGTGATACAAAAACTTTTACCCATACTTTTACTCGAGTGGATTTTCTCGAAACTTTCTGATTTTATCCGCTATTAAATCAGAAAGATTTTTCCCGTTTATTTTTCGTCGGTTGAGGCGGGAGTCCGACTAGAGAAAATTAGGCGAAATTTTTAACGCCAGCTTCCGAAAATGCTTTTTCAAGCAAATCGGAAATGAACGCTGGAGTTTCGCGATCTAAAATTTCGATCGCTTTCGCCAAAAGAACTTCGGAATCTTCTTCGCTTACTATGTAAGCGAAACCGAGTTCTTTCAGTTCTCTGATCCGCCATAGATCATCATCTTCATGATCTATCCCGACCACAAATAGGTATCGCAACCCTACTTCGATCAGGTAAGACGATGTATTCCCCGAATTTGAGGAATACCCCATGGCCTTTCGACCATGGAAATCAGAGAAACTGGGAGTGGTATCCGCATACCACTCCTCTTTTTTCCCCCAAGCCTCCTCCACAAGGCCTACGCAGACCTTATGGAATCGCTCGAGCTGGTCCAAGTTTCTTGGACCCAATTCGAGCGCCGCTCTGATCGAGCGGGGATAGAGGCATAGCTCCTCTGCCTTCAAATAATGCAGGGCATCGGAACCGTTAATGCCTAAAAATCTGATATTCCCTCCTTCGCCCATCGCTGGGCTTTAAAATTTTTCACTAATTTTTCTAATCTGCCCTATGCAAATTATAAAATTAGTGATTTTTTTTCTTTACTTCGCCAATCCTAATTATTAAAATAAATAATCAATTTTGTGCATATGCATAAAAAGTGATTATTCTAAAAATAAAAAAAGTTAACAACCAAAATTGGCAAAGTAAAATAGTTTCTACACTAGATTCCCACCTACGCGGGAATGACAAAAATATTCAATTGTCAAAGAACAGTCCAAAAAAATGCCAGCAAGTCTTAACCGATTGTAGAGAAGAGAGAGTTTCTTGTCCCCCACCACTTTTCCGTTTTTATTTTTGTTTATAAAAAACAAATAAATAAAAAAGTGGTGGGGGATAAAATCAATCGATGCAAAAAACTTGCTGGCATATTTTTCTCTCTCTTCTATTTTTAACTTAATGTGCTTTAGGCTCTTCTCTTTTTTAATTACTTATTAGAAAGCCTGCTTCTGCTTCGATTTTTATATCGGAGCAGAGACCACTTTCTATCCCGACATGACTATCGGGAGAGAAATAGAATTGTTTCATATCCTAGCCTATCTTTTAGTCGTAGCATTGCTACGCCTCTACTCTCTCACTAAGATTTTCGTATTCTCTCTATTTCCAGTGCCATTTATAGATCTTTTTCACCTTTTGGTAATTAAGATACTATTTTTATTTAAAGATCGTTGGTTAAGCGGAAGTCTTTTCTCTCTTCTCATCTTAACGGGATAGTATATCATAATTTATACATTTCGTCAATAATATTAGGTACATTTTAGTCGTTTTGTCTTCATTATCCCTATCATAAAGAACTATTTTGGCTTATTTTCGTCTTCAAAGTGTCATTTTTAATGTTGACAAATATCAAATAATCTGCTACAATGAGGTATATTGAGTATATTTTATTCGCATGTCCGGCATTCGTAGTGCCGGTTCGCGAACGATTAGTGAGTGAAAAACATGTTTAAAGAGCAATTACAACAATTCGGCCTGACTAAAACCCAATCCGCGGTTATGGACTTTCTTTTTGAGTTTGGCGAAGCTAAAGCCAGAGACATTGCCAAAAGCATAAATCAGCCTCGCGGAGTAGTGTATAAGGCCACAGAAGAACTTTTGGCGTTGGAGCTGGTGGAAAAAGTTGAGAAAGCTAAAGAAGTGGCACGCTTTCGGGCTACTCATCCTCGCGCTTTAGAAAAAATTCTAGAAAGTAAAGAAAGAGAAATTAGTCAGAACAAGAAAATATTTGCAGATGTGCTTCCCTCTTTGGTTTCTAACTACAATCTCACAATCAATAAACCCGGAGTAAAATTCTATGAAGGCGCTGAAGGCATGGAAAAGATATTGGATGACACGCTCAACTCGCAAACTGAAATTTTACTTTTTATTAATACCGACTTGCTTAATCAAGAAGAAAAATTCAAAGAAATTAATGAAGATTATAAAAGAAAAAGAATGCAGAAAGGTATTAAAAAAAGAATTCTACGCGTTGGAAAAAAACCAGAAATTACTTTTGGAACCGCAGATGACAAATACGACTCGATCACAGAAATCAGATACTTAGAAAAAAATGATCTGCCTTTCAAATCAGATGTGCAAATTTATGACGACAAAATTTCCTATCAAATAATTGATGCGGAAAATATCATTTCCATTTTGATTGAAGATAAAAACATCTATGCTATGAATAAGGCTTGGTTTGAAATGCTTTGGGAGATAGCCAAGGGAGACTAAGCCTCCAATTGGAGGTTTAGCCTCCAGTCTTCACAACTTCAGCTACGCTTGCCAAAACTTGAAAGCTATGCTAAAAATAGGAGAGTCTAAAAGTTTATAAAGTCAAAGGTTTATAAAGTCAAAGGTTTGATAAAGATATTCTTTATGAACTTGTAACTTTATAGACTTGCAACTAAATTTTATGCCTATCATCAAAGCCGCTAAGAAATATATGCGGGTGACTAAGAGAAAAACCCTCAAAAATAATAAAATTAAAGGGCAATTTAAAAGTGCGATAAAAAATACAAAAACCGCTCTCGCAAAAGGAGAAATTGACAAAGCCCAAGAATATCTCAAGAAATCTATGAAAGCTCTAGACAAAGCCATCCAAAAGAAAGTCCTCACCAAAAACGGAGCCGCCCGCATGAAATCCCGCCTCAATAAGCAAGTAAAGAAAGCGGTCAGAACCACTGATTAACACTGATTATCCTGATTATACTGAATTTTTTTATAAAAAAACAAACCTCAAGGTTTGTTTTTTTTGTTCAAGTGAAATCATGTGAGCTCATGTGATAATCAGTGGTTCTGATAGTGAGTTAAAGCTCCACTACAAACTTATCCAACGCCAACTTAATTTCAATTTTTCCAGTTTTGACCGCCCTATCAATTTCTCCTAATTTTTTATAAATTTTTTTCAGTTTCTCAAAGGTAAAGTTTCGCATTTGCGAAATTGTTTTCTTGACGACAAAAGGATGAAGTTTTGTTATGCGAGCAATGTCATATTCGGCGCGCATGCCTTTTTCGTATAAATCTGCGATTTTTAGCATATTGCGAAATTGGTAAAAAAACATACTCATCAAATAAAAGGGGTCATCGCCTTTTTGCAGATGCTCATGAAAAAGTTTCAAAGCTTGTTTTTTATCATTAGCGCCAATCGCATCTACTAAACAAAAAATATTGTTATTAAGATTAGCTTTTACCAGCAAATCCACCTTTTTTTCACTAATCATTTCATTGTCAGCATAAGCAATCAATTTTTGAATTTCATTGTAAAGCAAAAACATATCTTCTCCGCAATAAGCGATAAGCCTTGCCAGTGCTAATTTGGAAATTTTCCCTTCTGGATTTATTTCTTTTATAATTTTTAATGCCCAAGCTTCTAGTTTTACCCCAGCTAATTTTTCAAAATTTTGACTTTTTATTCCGCTTTCTTTTGAAATAAAAAATTTGTACAAGGCATTATTTTTTTTCGGCGCTTCTCCTTCCCAAAAAATAATTATCGCCGATTTATCTTCGCCAAGATTTTTTTTGTTTTTTAAAAATTCCAATATTTTTTTCTGCTCATCGATAAGCCCATTGGAAATCAGATTTTTGACAATTATTAGTCGCTTGGTTGCCAACAAATTCGGCGTATTGGAAGTATTAATTATATTTTTTGTTATATCCTTGCCCGCTCGCCTCGCTGAAGCAACGGCGAAGCGGGCCGAAGAGGCGGGTTCGGCATAGTCAAAAACTGACAAGCCGGAGCCGGACTTGTCAGAAAACATAAATTTATTTTTTATTTCGCTAATTTTTTGGCTACTCCTAAAAGAGTCTGCGCCAAATAGAAAAATAATCATATGTCATTGTTTTATAAAGCTGGTTCCCATCGAAGCGTTTGCCCTGGTTCCAAAATTTCCACCCAAATTTGTCCTGGCACAAATTTTATCTCTGATCCAGAATTATCATAAAAAGTCAATTTACTTTCCAATTTTGCCTTATCTTTTTTCCATGTTCCCTCCACTTCTTTGCCATTGAAATAATATTTAGCCGGACCGCTATCCGATTCGTCATACCAAGGGTCGCCAATTTCTACATTATTATACCGCCCGCTGATACTTTCTTTGCCAGTATTTTTTATCGCTTCCACTCCTTCCCATGGACTCTGTAGTCCTAAGGCTTTATAATCTTTAGAATTAACAATCTGCTCAGATTTAGCAAACATCACCACCACATTTTTTGGAGAAAGTCTTTGATTATTGTTTCGATCAGTATCATTTTTTTCTCCCCAAGTGCGTAAATAAGAATTGGAATTTTTATCATATTCATATTCGGCGTCATACGGTTTGGCAAAAGCTACCCGAAGTTTTCCGCCGTTTGGTCTTTGATCCATCGGCGCTTCTTCTTGATGAGCATAACCGGAAAAATTGCTTTCCATTCGAATATTAAGATTTTTCATGGCTTCTAATATTTTTTCTTTTGTAATATGCCCAGAATCTTCTTTTCGCATCACAGGATCACTTTGCCAATTCCATCTATCACAATAACTGGTTGTCATACAATCTATTCTGTCTATTATATTTTTATTTAAAAGATCCAGCGCAAAATGCGATCCGCCCCAGTGAACAAAAAAAGCATCTAGTCCACCCGCCAAAGCAATGTGATCATGGCGAGCGCTTCTGATCGCTCCAACTTCCTTAGGAATATTGCAAATATAAACTCCCAAAAGGCGCGTATTAGATGAAGTATAGGCTGGAAGCTCAATTACCATATCCGCCTCGGAAAACCCCGCCGCCGGTCGCGCTTGAATGTCCGATGGTTGCATCACTGCTACGGGACGGCGATTCCAATTATCACAACTCAACCCAGAAATTGGACTCACAGGTCCAGTGTTGATTGGTCCCGTGTTTGTTGTCTGCTTAACATTTAAATCAATTTGCTTAACATTAGATTTTGGTTTTTTAAATAAATAAAATCCCCCCGCCACGATTGCTATTGCAATAATTGCAATAATTATTTTTTGTTTTGCCATAATTATAATACGAATCTACAAATCTTATGCAAATTTACAAATATGCAAATAAACATTTACAGTATTCGCATATTCGCAGATTAGCATTTCATTCGTAGATTTGTATTGTTAAAAAATTTATTTTTGACACCGCTTACAAATAAACACACTCCTTTGCCCTAATGTTTCTCTTTGAATTATTGTACCACATTTTTTGCACTTTTGTCTTTCCCGATTATACACAGCTAAAACTTTCTGAAAATTCCCCGGTGCGCCGGAAGTATCGCGATAGTCCGAATCCGAAGTTCCACGCATTTTCACCGCCTTTTTGAGAATTTTTATCGTGGCATCGTAAATTTTCTGCAAATCTTTTTTAGAAATTGAACTTATTATTCTCTCCGGCAAAATTCCCGCAGAAAATAATATTTCACTGCGATATATATTTCCAATCCCCGCCATTACATTTTGATCCATAAGAACAATTCCAATTTTCGCTTTAGGCTTTTTTTCCAAAATTTCTTGAAATTTTTGAAAAGTAAGTTTAGGATCCAGCGCATCAATTCCTAAATTTTTTATTTCTTTCAAATTATTTATCTTATCCGTCGAGTCCAAAACAATTTTCCCAAATTTTCGCAAATCCGAAAATTCAATTGTTTTTCCAGATTTAAGAAAAAATTTATGTCTTATATACTGATTAACCTTATCCTCAAAATAATTTTGTTTTTCATTAGAGGTTTGACCTCTTTTGGTCGTTTTGGTCGAGAGAGGTCGAACCTCTTTTTTTGGCTTGATCAATAAGTGTCCCGTCATTTTGAGATGAATATACAAAGTTTTATTTCCTGATAAATCTATAAAAATATTTTTTCCAATTCTCCGCACGCCCAGAATTTTCCTATTTTGAATTTTCTTTGAAAATTCATCCGCCGATGAGGCGGGTTTAATAGCTTTCGGCCACTCACTCCAAAAAGAAACGATCATGTCGCCCTTTATTTTTTTATTCAAATCAGAAACGACTGTTTCTACTTCAGGTAACTCCGGCATATTTTTTTCCTAAAACTTTCCTAAAACTCGGTTTTAGGAAGGGTTAATCTTCTATTAAATACTTTTCCAATTCTTTTTTCTCTTTCATATAAGTTGCATTTCTATCTAAAAATTCCTTGTACTCATTGGCATCTTTAAATTGCCCTAAAATTATTTCTTTATTGCATAATTTTTCATCTCGCTTACCTAAATAGTCTGGTAAACTAGAGTATGTCCAACTATCATTTTTATTATACCCATGAATAAAATTATTTTTATTCACATAAGCGGAAAGATACAAAAGATACTCATTGGAATCTATATGCACTGCCTTAAATTTTCCTTGGAACAATGATCCGCTTCTTTTATTTTTTTTATTAAAATATTTTGAATGACTAACTCCAATTTTGTGCATAAACTTTTCAATTCCCTTATCTTTTTCTTGCTTTAAAATAAAATGATAATGATTTGGATTTAAGCAATACGCAATAATTTCAATCAATGGTTCCCTCTTCCTAAAACCGAGTTTTAGGAAATCTTTTAGTGAAGATTTTGGATTGGATTTTTTATAGTCTCTCCATCCTATCATTAAGCCATCATTTTCATCATTTAATAAGTCCATGGCGAGTAAAAATCTTTCATAATCTCGAGTATCAATAAAAATATTTCGCTTATCTACTCCGCGATTGAAAATATGATAATATTCCTCATTGGCAAATTCTATTTTTCTCATAACGCAATTATATCCTAAAGCTCGGCCTTAGGAAAGATTTATTTGAACAAATAAAAATCCTTGCAACCAAATGATTGGCTACAAGGATTTGTTAATTGTTTTGGTTTTATTTTTTCCTACTGAGCGCATACTTTATTTCTTTATACGCCCAGAGCAACGTTGTTTTGTAAAACAATAAAACAATGTAAGCCAATGCGCAAATACAACATGCCATAAAGATAATTCCCACCTCGAATATGGGCGCGGCAAGATAGCCAATTATTAAACCTGTCGAAATTATATCTGCGACTAGCTCAACAAAGACTTCGTATACAATACTCATATTTAAATTTGAAAATGCAACTGCTACGAAAAAAAAGATAAGATCAGTAAATAAAAATGCCCAAAATAAAACCCAAATTACCCAAAATATCTTTTTTATTGTCTTCATTATAGACCTCCTTTTTATGAAATTTTAAATAACCCTCATTACATCTATGACTTTGTATTATAAAGCATTAAAAACAAATTGTCAACAAATAATTCCCCGAGTTCAAGAAATAATTGCAACACTTCATAAAAAATAAAGTAAAATGAAGTGTATGAATAAATTACAAAAAAGCGCCG
>PCRW01000032.1:1639-5726 GCA_002772115.1 Candidatus Moranbacteria bacterium CG23_combo_of_CG06-09_8_20_14_all_35_22 | reverse complement strand
ATTTGAAAGATAAAAATTTTAAGATTAAGGAAGTTTAATAATTAATAACTTGTATTATGGAAAATGAAAAATGGTTTGGAATTCCAAGAGAAGAAATCGATTGGTTTCCAAAAATTGATGAAGAGAAATGTATCAATTGTATGGCTTGCTTTGAAAAATGCTCGCATGGAGTTTACTTAAAAGAAAATGAAAAGCCAAAAGTTGTAAATCCCAAAAATTGCGTTGTTGGTTGCACCGGTTGCGATGAAATTTGTCCGCAAAAAGCGATTAGTCATCCACCAAAAGAATATCTAGAAGAATTAGTGAAACGCGATGATTTCAAGATGGGTTGTAATTGTGGAGGTAATTGTTAATAAAATAATTTAAATAATTTTTTAATAAAAAACAAAAAACAATATGAACGAAGAACAAAAAAAGGATCCGAAGTTTGCTAAATTTCATGGCATTGACCGAGAAGAATTTCAATGGAATCCAGAAATCAATGAAGATAAATGTATCGGTTGCGGAATGTGTGTCACTTCTTGCACCAGAGGAGTGTATAAATTTGACTATGAAAACAAAAAATCCAAAGTAGTCAATCCAACCAATTGTATGGTGGCTTGTCAGACTTGTTCCAATTTGTGTCCGGCAGGCGCAATTGCTTTTGCTAATGAAAATGATACTCCTCGAGCTAAAGCACAAAGAATTGTCAAAGATTTCAAATTGATTCCCAAAGCTAAAGAGGATTTGGAAAAGAGAAAAGAAGATTTAAAATTGTAATTTATGAAAAATATGTCTGAACATAATCACAACCATAATCATAGTCACGAGCATATTCATGTCCAAACTTCCAAAAATCTCATCTGGTCAATTGGGATTAATGTGATAATTGTAATCTTTGAAATTATCTTTGGCTTGCTTTCTCGCAGCTTTGCTCTGATAACTGATGCTTTGCATAACTTGACGGATGTCGGCTCAATGATTCTTAGTTTATGGGGAGAAAAATTGGCCGATAAACCGCAAAATGAGAAAAAAACTTATGGCTATAAGCGAGCGGAAATTTTAATCGCTTTTATTAATGGGAGTATTCTTTTGGGAGTAGTGGGATTTATCTTGGTTGAAGCGGGCATCCGTCTTTTTAAGCCGGAACCGGTATCGGGAATAACGATGATGATTGTGGCTGGCGTAGCACTTTTGGGAAACGGCATCGCGACTTATCTTTTGCAAAAAGGAGCAGACAAAAATCTGAATCTGAAAAGTGCTTGGCTTCATTCTTTGCAAGACGCCCTGTTTTCATTTGGGGTAATTATCAGTGCTGGTATTATCTATGTCACGGGCTGGAATTGGATTGATCCATTGGCATCAATTGTGATTTCGATTTTTCTCTTAAAAGAAATTTTCTCTATCCTTTCGGAAGTGATCAGTATGCTAATGGATTCGGTTCCGGCAGATATTGATTTTGCTAAAGTAAAAACAGTGCTACTGGAAATGTCGGGAATAAAAGCTGTCAATGATTTGCATATCTGGCAAACGGGCAGTGAAAATAGATTTTTAAGCGTTCATATAGAAATTGAAAATATGGAAAACGAAAAAAGAAATGAGCTTATTGCAAAAATCCAACAAAGCATGCTCGCTAATTTCAAAATCAGCCATACGACAATTCAAATGATTTCTGTGACGGAGGAGCAAAAATTAAAATTAAATTGCAAGCATTGCAACTAAAAAATGTTTAACATCTCCAAAGAAAAATTGAAAATTTTGAAATCGCTGAATACTCCCAAAAAAATTCAGGATTTTTTAGATGCGATGCCGATGAATTTTGAAAAAGACGGCGAAACTTTTCTTTCCCCGCTGTCAGTTTTAGAAAAAAAAGTTTGCCATTGCACCGAAGGAGCGGTCTTGGCCGCGTTAGCTTTGCGCGTCAATGGACAGCCTCCCCTAGTTTTGGATCTTACGGCTACTCGCGATGATTTTGATCATGTCATTGCGCCCTTTAGAAAATATGGGAAATGGGGAGCGATTTCCAAAACTAATCACTCTGTTTTGCGTTATCGCGAACCGGTTTATTCTTCTATTCATGAATTGGTTATGAGTTATTTCCATGAATATACTGACCCCAAAGGTCGAAAAACTTTGCGCAGTTATTCTCAACCAGTTAATTTGAAAATGTTTGATAAATTTGATTGGATGGCAACCAAGGAAGAAATTGATTATATTCCCGAATATTTGGTAAAAGTAAAACATTTCCAAATTTTAAATCGCAATCAAATCCGAAATTTAAGAATTGCCGATAAAATTGAAATAGCGGTGAGCAATATCCAAGATTGGAAAAGATAAAAAAAGCCTCCTAAGAAAGAAGCTTTGTTTGATTTTGGTACCGCGTATGGGATTCGAACCCATGATTTCCAGGATGAAAACCTGGCGTCCTAGGCCGGACTAGACGAACGCGGCATATTATCAATAAAAAATGCCTTAGCAGGGCACATTTCAATGATAAGAAAATATTACCATACATTTAAAAATAAATCAATCGACAATCTTTCCGCTAAAACTTATTGCCTCATCAATAAAAAATTTTTGCCATTCTTCATTTTTCAATTCTAAAATCATTCTCGGATAATCCTTAACTGTTTTAGATAACATAAACTGACTGCCCAATTGCAAATAGTCAATATGCCAATCAAATTTTATTTTAGCTTTTTTGATTAACCTTTCTATTTTCCAATTAGTTTTCTTCATGATCAAATACAAGTCAATAAAATCTCTTGAACGCGGTTTTTGATAAACAGTAAACAATTTATTAACAGCGATGTCCTCCAAACTATCTACAAATAATTTATTTCTTTTTATTTTTTTTTCAATTCGAGGAAAAGGAAAATAAGTGAACTCCGTTTTTATAACATCCTCTTTCAAGTAGAGGAAAATCAAATTACGGTTAAAGCTCTGCTGGATATCAATTTTTTTTATGCCTAATACTTTTTTATTTTTTGCAAAAAATATATTTATCGCCTGAATATCAAATTCTTCTTCTGAAAAAAAATCCAAATCCTCCGATAAGCGATGTTGCAAATAATATTCTGCCAAAGCTGTCCCTCCGGTCAAATAAAAAAAATGGCAAATTGTTTTGTCTTTACTGATTGCTTCCAAAATTCTAATTTGATTGTCGCTTAGAATCGTTGTGGCCATAAAATCATTTCTAAATATGCTTTTTTATTATGATCCAAGTCAAGAATTTTCCAATATTTTTTTAGCTTTTCGCGACTTATTTTTTTTCCACCCAAACCAAAATTAACCATTTGCTCCAAATTCCAAATAGCATATTTTCTTTTATCTTTTTTCAATTCAGTTGTATCAACAGACCAATTATACATAATTCAATTATACCTTATTTTATAGAAAAAATCAACTGTTTTGATTATCTTTCCATTTTTATTTTCAATAAAAACTTCTTTTTCGAAAATAGCGCGATTCTTGGGCGAGTTTCTTTTTGGCTCGACTGATGAGGGTCCCAACTGTGTTTACAGATTTTCCTAAAATTTTTCCAATCTCTTGGTACGATTTATCCGCATAATACCGCAGAGCCAAAACTTGTCGATATTTCAAAGGCAATTTTTCCATTGCCATATTGACTTCCCTGCCGATTTCTTTTCGAAGCCAAGCTTTGTCAGCACTTTCCTCCGAGCTCACCATTTCTAATTTATCTTTCGTCGAAGCGATATCTTCCCACGGGATAAATCTTTTGAGTGATTTTCTTTTAATATGATTTACCGCTTCATTATGCGCAATCCGATAAATCCAAGAAAAAAATTTCCGCGTTTTGTCATAGCTTTTTAGATTTTTGTAAACCTTGATAAAAATGTCTTGCAAAATATCTTGCGTTTCTTCGCGAGAACCAATCAGACGGTAAAGATAAGCAAATAGTTTTCCTTGATATCTATTCATCAGTTCATCATATTTGTCGATATTCTTGCTTCTGATAATTTCAACCAGTTCATTGTCGGATAATTCCTTACTTTTTTTAGCCATATATTTAATATGTAATTCGGTATGTAATAAATTTACGCACGCTTTTCCGACACGCAACAGCTTTTTCACAGCTGTGGATAAC
>PCRW01000032.1:0-1613 GCA_002772115.1 Candidatus Moranbacteria bacterium CG23_combo_of_CG06-09_8_20_14_all_35_22 | reverse complement strand
GCTACCAAAGGAAATTTTTGGAGGAAATTCGGATTCTCAAACAAGAATTTCTCAAAAATTTTAATTCTTCAGTGGTTTCTAAAGATTTGAAGCTATGGTTCTTTTTGGGGTTGAAATGCAGAAAGGCTCTACTGCGGAATATTAGTAGTTCCCGCTTGCGGGATAACGAAAGTATTACGATGAGGAAGCGCCGTCCCTCCAACTCCAAAAAGCTTCGTAGCTTTTTAAGTAATTGTTTTTTCTTAAGCGAAAAGCAGTTACAACATTAAAACCGTCTTCGCATATTTCTAATGAGCAAAAATAATTATTGTCTCCTATTCTTTTGGTAAAAACATAGTCGCCTCTCTTGGGGTCTTTATTTTTATAAATACAATCTGTATATCTTATTATTCTTCTAAGATTACAAACTATAAAATCATATTCTTCAGCTGATCTTTTGTCATATATATGCTTCAACACTCTTGTATTTAAATATATTTTGGATTGAAAATTATTCACTTTTGATACAGCAAAAGTTAAATGACAAAGAAATATGCTTACATCTTCAATAATTGCTTTTTCAGCAGTTCCTTTTATATATCTGTCTGACAAATTTTGAATTATTTTATTTCCCTTTTCCATTTGTATTTATTATACCACTAAAAACAAAAATCACCCCTAATACTGAACATATTACTGAATAAAATTTCAAAATTTACCCACTCTTCATTTTACTAATCCGATTCCAAATTATGCATCTTTCCCCTCTATAATTTTTATTTCATCTTCCGTCAAATCATAAAGCCCATAAACCGTTTGATCAATTTGCTTTTCATATTCTTTGACTTGAGTTTGTTTTTCAATATTTGTCTTATAATTTGATGACGATACAATATTTTCAATATCACTAACAATTTTTATAAATTTATCTTGTACTCTTTGCTCAAAAATATTTCTTGGAATTGGAATTTGTTGGATATAAAAATTATATAAATCCATTCCTCTAATTGCTCTTGCATATATAAAATTATACCCATACCAACTCACAAAAGAAGAATTCAAATAAGCCAACCAAAATTCTGGAAAAATTCTTTCATCCAACTCAAATGACATTAGTGTATTTGTCATAATGATTCCTTCTCGGTCATAGCAAGCTGTTATTTTTATGTGAGGAACAGGATTTTCTATGTGAGCCACCAATCTTTGAGCGATTATTTTTGGTTTCAAAAATGCTTCAACTTGTTTCCATTTCAATTTTTGCTTGTTTTTTAACCATCTGTTTGACTTTATTTTCCAACGACCAATATCGATTCCCTTAAGAAGTTTATGTCCTGTTTCAGTATCTGAGAAAAAATCAGTACCAATTGCCAAACCCAATTTTCCAGCAATAAGTTTTTCAGTAATTTTTCCAGTTTGCATCTTATCCCAAAATGCTTTTGATATCTTCAATCGATAAACTTGAGCGATAGAATTTTCCAAAAATATCTCCTCCTTTTTACCTTGACCCATTTTAACAATGAAATCGTTTTTATTCAAATACAGACAATCAATATTTGAAATTAGTAAGATGGACCGTCTGTCAAGACAATAATTTAGCTTCAATTAGACAGATTTGATTTTTTAAAATTAATTGA
>PCRW01000017.1:15043-15185 GCA_002772115.1 Candidatus Moranbacteria bacterium CG23_combo_of_CG06-09_8_20_14_all_35_22 | reverse complement strand
GCTATCCTTTATCTTTGTTCTAAATTGGGCAAAGAAGTGCGAGGAAAGAAAAAACTAGCGAAATTGCTCTATTTCGTTGATTTTGATTTTTTTGAAAAAAATCAAAAATATTTCACAGGCGATAAATATAAAGCATTGCCGA
>PCRW01000017.1:14766-14921 GCA_002772115.1 Candidatus Moranbacteria bacterium CG23_combo_of_CG06-09_8_20_14_all_35_22 | reverse complement strand
AAAGATCCCAAAATTTCTGTTTTTTCTGAGGAAGAAATGAAAATGCTTGATCGAGTTATCGCAAAATATGGAAATTTGAACGGAAAACAATTGGAAGATTTGACACACGCCGAAGCTCCCTATTCAGGAACAAAATTGAATGAAGAAATATTCTA
>PCRW01000017.1:0-14710 GCA_002772115.1 Candidatus Moranbacteria bacterium CG23_combo_of_CG06-09_8_20_14_all_35_22 | reverse complement strand
TTCATTTGAGAAAGATGGCGGTCGGACGAGTTAGCGATATTTTTTAGAAACTTTTTATAAGTGAATTATAATAATTTATTTTCTGATTATAAACATCAATTTGCTCGTTGTAAGTTTTGATTTTCTTTTTGTATTTTTTCAAGAGATCATTATAATCTTCGACTAGATCATTATATTCTTCATAATCTTTTTTCTTCTCAAGTTTTTTTAGTTTCTTTTCCATTTCCAAAAGCTTGTTTTCATCTTGGGTAAAGTCATTTTTTTGCGCAGTGAAATTTTTTTCTAGAATTTTTATTTCCTGACTCAAAGCGTCGATTTTTTTGGCGAGTAATAAGGAATTGGCAATGCCCCTGTAAGTTTGGCCGGAAGAAATAGGAAAAATTTTTGGCGTGCCTAAATTTTTAGCGTCAAATTGACTAAGTTCGCTATCAGAGGAATAATTTTTCTTTTCCATTGGAACAGCCGAGCCTTTTTGCGAATCAATGTCGGGAATCATGCCGATGCGAAATCCCGAAGAAGTTGTTTCGGTGTAGCAGTAGCCACTGTTGTAGCTGGAAAATTCAATGGGACACAAAATGCCGACAGCCATATGTTTTTCATTTTCATAAGATAACAGCGCGGTGCCATAACCTAATTCTTTCAAAAGATTAGCAAAAAGAAAACTTTTATCCGAGCAGACGCCTTTGTTTTCAAAAAGTGTTTGGTAAGGATAATGAGTCTCGCCTTGGCCGGAAAGGATTTGTTCGGCGCGGGCGTGATCATAAGGAATGGATTGCACAAAAGCCAAAGCAAGTTCGACGATTTGATCAGTGCTTAATTTTTTTTGCTCGCCCAAATTTTTGATAGCGGAAGCGATTTTTGAAATAGAATCATCAGCGGGATTATTTTTCAAAAACATTGCATAATAATCCTTTTCCCAATTTTCTGGCAATTCTCCTTGATAGCTAAATATCTTTGGACTGCCGGCGTAAAAAGAATAAAGCGAGCCGTAGAAAGTCTCGGATAATTTATATTGTTGTTTGTTATATTCCCATGCAAATTCAATTTCTTTGGGATTTTCCAGTTTGATTGGAGTTTCGACAATTTTTTTCGGCAAAGTCGGAGTTTGATTATGATCAGCGAGATATTTTACGCCCAGAGTCGAGAGCAAAATCAAAACAGCCAGCCAAAAAATAATTTTAAAAATGAGGTGCAAAATTTTTCGGAAGGTTTTCATAGACTTATTATAGCATGTAATTTTCCCGTATTGACAAAATCGTTTTTTGGGAGTATAATATTTAAGTTGAATTGATAAAGCACTGAAAAATATTATCTTTTCGGTTTATAACTCGGCTGTCGAATTTCTTGCCAAAACTTTCGCCCCCGATCAACAGCTGATAAGCCAAAGTTTTGGAGAAATACGACATCCCCCGCCTCGCGTCGACGAGCAGTTGTCTCCGCGAGTCGAGGCGGGTCAAACAGGATAAACCTCAAAATAATATTTTTCAGCGGTCTTATTGAGTTTAAGGATTAATTTGAGGAGGAAATCATAAATATTTTATTATCTTTATTAATAAGGTATTTTTTTATTTTTAAATTTTTAAAAAACACAAAAAAATTATGGGACTAGAACAAAAAATAACGCTAGTGAAAAAATTAGAAGCGCTGGTGGCTTTCCAGAAAGAGTGCCTAGATATCGGCAATTGGGATGATTATGATAAAGTGGAAAGCAAAATAAAGAAAGTGGAAGACGAAATAATTTATACGAAACCATAAAATAAAAACAAAAAAAAATGACCCTTGAGCAATTAGGGCGTTTTTATTTTGTATGGTAAAATCAAAATATGAAAAGCTATTTTGGAAAAATTAGTCTGATTGTTGCCTCGATATTTTTTTTGAGTGGCTGTGATTTTTTATCTTCTCAAAAAGAGGAAGTAAAATTGGAAAATAATAAAATTCTGGAAATTAAAAAAGAAGAAAGCACGGATAATTTGGAGGAAAATATACAGGAAAATATCTCAACGGACAACAGTAGAGATGATACAAAAGAAAAGAATGAAGTAAAAGATGCGGAAAGTGTTCCACAAATAATAAATAAATTAGTAGATTGGGGATTTTCAAAAAGTGAAAATCGAAAAATTGATACTATTATTATTCATTCTTCATATAATGCGGTTGGAAAAGACTCACATAATTTGGAAGATATAATTTATAAAGAATATAAACCATATGGCGTTTCACCGCACTACATAATTTCTAGAGATGGGAAAATTTATCGCTTAGTTCTCGACAAAAACATTGCCTATCATGCTGGTGAGTCCAAAGTTCCCGACGGCCGAACAAGCGTGAATAATTTTTCACTTGGAATTGAAATCGTCAATACTAAATCGGAAAAACCCAATGAGGCTCAATACAACGCTCTTAGAAATCTTCTTACATATCTAAAAAGCGAATATAAAATCAAATATATGCTTGGTCATAGTGACATTGCACCCAGCAGAAAAGATGATCCTTGGAATTTCGATTTTGAAAGGGTGAAATGATTTTAGAAAAAGATGAGACATGTGACCGTTTGAAATATTTTTGAGCTTTTTTGCGTAGTAAAGGGGAGAGAGAAAGGACTAGGCTAAATTTCTAAGTGCAAAGAATGCAAGAAAAAGAAAATTTCAAAAATAAAAGTAATGAAGAACTAGCAGGATTGGTTGCCAACAATCCTGATTTTTATTATTTTCTAATGGAACGATATGAAAGCAAAATTTTGCGTTATATTCGACGAATTAGCAATCTATCCAAAGAAACAATTGAGGATTTGGGACAGGAAATTTTTTTGAAAGCGTATGAAAATATAAATGATTTCGATGAGAGCTTGAAATTTTCTTCGTGGCTCTACCGGATCGCCAGAAATCATGTGATAAGTTTTTGGCGAAAAAACAAAAATATGCAGACAGTAGTTTCTTTTGATGCGGATGAAAGTTTCAAAAATATGCTTGAGGCGGAAGGCGATTTGGCAAAGGATTTGGAAATGAAAAATATGGCAGAAATTATCGGAAAAATTTTGGCGCAAATGAGAATAGATTATCGAGAAGTTTTGATGCTTCGATTTATGGAAGACAAGGATTATAATGAAATTAGTGATATTTTGAAAAAACCAGTTGGTACAATTGGCACACTGCTCAACCGAGCAAAAAAAGAATTGAAAGCTGAATTGAAAAAAAATAATTTTAAACTTTAGTATATGGAAAAGTCAATAAGTCAAAAAGTATTGGAAAAAATAAAGCAGGAAAAAATTTCTCCTAAATCCAGATGGAATTTTTTGCTTTGTCGTAGTGCCGTGATAGCACTGTTAATATTCTTTTTGTTTGCCGGAGCATTTTCTCTGGGGATAATTTTTAGTATTTTTTCCCAATTTGAAGTGGGAAGGATTGTGGGTCGTCCGCATGGAATGGGAATTTTGTTTTTAAGTTTACCTTTCATTTGGATTATTCTTCTGATCTTTTTTGCAATTTTAGCGATAGTAGAATTTGCTAAAACTCGCCATGGGTATAAATATAAAACAACATATGTTGGCGGGATATTTATTTTAGCGATAATAATTTTTGGAGCTATTCTATATAAACTTAATTTTTCTGATAATATGGAAAATTATATGAACAAAAATTTCTCCACTTATAGTCAGATTGTGAGAACTCCAGAAAAAGTTTGGTCTCAGCCTGAGGAAGGCCTTATCTCAGGAGAAATAATTGAAAATAAAAAAGAAAAAGAAAAAATATATCTTAGGGATTGGGATGGGGAAATTTGGGAAGTGGATTATTTTCAGGCGCTTGTTCGTCCCAAAGTGAAAAAAGAGATTGGTGAGAAAGTGAAAATAATTGGTAAGAAAGAAGATGAGTACAAGTTTAGAGCTCAAGAAATTAGGCCTTGGAATGGTAGACAAATGCATCGAGAGAAATAAGTTGAAAGAAAAAATAGGAAGGTTGCGTAGTAAGATAGGTCGAGGGAAATTTTCTCAAGAAGCTGATCACTTCTATCGTTAATAATTAAACTTAAAAATTATGAAAACTAAAAAATATCTAAGCAAAAAATTCATAGTGGGAACGAGTATGCTAATGGCTACAGCCGGCTTGGTTGGTTCGGCGTTGTATGCAAGTGCCTATCAAGGTGATCCAAATGTCAAAGGTCCAAATTATACTGCCGAATGTCATACTACTATGACTAAGGCTTTTGAAAATAATGATTATAATGCTTGGAAAGAGTTGATGGCGGGCAGAGGACGAGTGACGCAAGTTGTAAATGAAGGAAATTTTTCTCGCTTTGCCGAGGCACATAAGTTAGCCTTGGAAGGTAAAATGGATGAAGCCAAAAAAATTAGAACTGAATTGGGCTTGGGTCTGAAAAATGGTGCTGGACAAGGTCGTGGAATGGGCAGGGGGGTAAATAATAACAAATAATTCTTCGTTAACTATATTAGGACTTACGCATTTTTCTTCAAATGAAAAAAAGCAATCTCGAACACTTGGGATTGTTTTTTTGTTTTTTTTGTGAGATGATTTGAATATGAAAATTTTAATCAAAATCAAAGAACGCAAAATTAGTATAATACTGCTTCAAAACAAAAAAGAAGTGGATTTTTTGGATATTGTCGAAGAGCATAGCCTTTCGGAGAAATTGTTGCCGGAAATTGATTGGATACTTCGAAAAAATAAACTAAAATCTGATGATATCGAAAAAGCGACCGTGAACAGTGATCAAGAAGATAATTTCACCACCACTCGCATTGCTAAGTCAGTGGCTAATGCATGGAATTGGAATAGGAAAAAATAAATTTATGCCGTTGGATATAAACGAACAATTCAAGCGGACGCTGGATGTTTTGGAAAATTCTGCCAAGAATGTTTTTATCACGGGCAAGGCCGGTACAGGAAAATCGACTTTGCTGGATTATTTCAGAAATCATACCCAAAAGAAAGTGGCGGTCTTGGCTCCAACGGGGGTGGCGGCGGTGAACATCAAGGGTCAAACTATCCATTCTTTTTTTCGTTTCAAACCGAACATCACCCCAGAAAAAGCTGGTCGAAAATCTTCCAAAAAGATTTATAAAAAATTAGATGCTATTATCATTGATGAAATTTCTATGGTGCGCGCTGATCTATTGGACTGCGTGGACAAATTTTTGCGCGTCAACGGAAAAAAATCGAACGCTCCTTTCGGTGGAGTGCAAATGATTTTCATTGGCGATTTATATCAATTGCCACCCGTAGTAGTTGGCAATGAGCGAATGATTTTCAAAAAAGAATATGACAGCGAATATTTTTTTTCGGCTAAAGTTTTTTCTCGTCCAGATTTTTCTCTGGAATTTATTGAGCTGGAAAAAATATATCGTCAAAAAGACGAAAAATTTATCGGCCTGCTCAATGCTATTCGTAACAATTCTATTGATGACAACGGATTGGAATTGATCAATGAAAGATATTTTCCGGATTTTGAAAGAAAGCAAAATGATTTTTTCATTCATCTTACTCCGACTAATCGAGTTTCGCAGGAGGTAAATAAGCGAGAATTGGAAAAATTATCAACGCAAATTTTTCACTATCAAGGAGAAATTGAAGGAAAATTTGATGAAAAATATTTGCCGACGGAAAAAATTTTTTCAGTCAAGGTCGGAGCGCAGATAATGTTTCTCAACAATGACAGGGAAAAACGCTGGGTAAACGGAACAATTGGAAAAATAGTTTCAATCGAAGAAGAAAATGAAGAAAGCCTTATCAAGGTAAAATTAAATAGTGGAATGATGGTGGAAGTTTTTCCTTATACTTGGGAACTGTTCGAATTTTATTTTGATGAAAACAAAGGACGACTCGGTAGTCGAACAATTGGATCTTTCACGCAATATCCTTTGAAATTGGCTTGGTCGGTGACAATTCACAAAAGCCAAGGAAAAACTTTTGACAAGGTGATAATTGATATCGATCGAGGAACATTTGCTCACGGACAAATGTATGTGGCTTTAAGTCGGTGCACAACACTGGAAGGGATAATTCTCAAAAAGAAAATTTTGAAAAAACATATTTGGATGGACTGGCGAGTGGTGAAATTTTTGACCAGCTTTCAATATGAGATTTCGCAAAATAATTTGCCGTTGGAAAAGAAAATTGAAATTATCAAAGATTCTATAAAAAACAAAAAGAAACTGGAAATAATTTATCTGAAATCCGATGACACAAAATCAAGACGAGTGATTTTGCCAAAAAAATTCGGCCAAATGGAATATATGGAAAAGAAATTTATCGGCGTTATCGCCCGATGTCTGACAAGAAATGACGATCGAGTCTTTCGAGTTGATCGAATTTTGGAAATGAAGGTTTTGTAGGGTTTTGGGATGAGATGTTTTGTGGAAAAAGATTTGAAAGCAAAAAAACTGCCTAAAAGTGGTTTTTTTGTTGGTTAGGGTGTATAAAAATAGTATAACACCTAGGAAATAATCTGAAATTTTGAAAAAGATATTGACAAAATTAGAGCATTTATGCTAACATAGGAAAAGATAAGAAAAAACTTAAATTTAGTATTGATAAAAATATGAATAAAAAAGTACAAAAAGATCTATTGTCCATCGGTGAAGTTTCTAAAATATTTGGGATTCACAGGGATACTTTGCGTAACTGGGAAGAAAAAGGCATTATTTCTCCACTTAGAGTTGGTCCTCGGGGAGATAGAAAATATAAGCAGGAAGATATTGAAAAGATTGCCAATGACAAAAGTATCGTTAAGGATCTTGGCATCTCAATTTCAAGCGATGATGGAAAGATGAATCTTACTCAGCTCAAGCAATTTCTTTGGAGAAGTGCAGACATTTTGCGTGGGAAAATCGACAGCTCAGATTATAAAAAATATATTTTCGGATTACTTTTCTATAAAAGAATCAGTGATATATGGGATGAGGAATATGAAGAATTTATTGATGAATATCATGACACAGAATTGGCGCGCGCTGATCATAACCATCGTTTTCAAGTTCCTAAAAATTGCCAATGGGAAATTGTGCAAAAACAAGCCGAAGGAATTGGAGCAAAGCTTAATGAAATTTTTGAAAAACTTACTACTGCTAACAGTCCCAAACTGGATAAAATTTTTGATGATTTGGATTTTGCCAATAAAGACAAATTTCCTAACGAAACTTTGCAAAAACTCATTAATCATTTTTCCGAGCATAATTTTGGAGATAACTATATTAGTTCCGATCTTCTTGGCGATGCCTACGAATATTTAATTGAACAGTTCGTAGCAGGCGCAGGAAAAAAAGGCGGAGAATTTTATTCCCCGCGTGAAGTTGAGCGGGTAATTATTCAAATTCTTAAGCCACACGAAAAAGATCACATCTATGACATGGCGGTTGGTTCTGGTGGTTTTCTTTTGGAAGCTTATCATTATCTCAAAGATCAAGCAGGAGAAAAAAAGGCTCGTTCACTTTATCTCTATGGACAAGAAATTAATCTTGGAACTTATGCTATTGCAAAAATCAATATGTTTCTTCATGGACTGGATAGTGCTGACATTCAACGTGGAGATACACTGGCTGATCCAAAGTTTTTGAATCCGGATGGCTCACTCAAAACATTCGACATCTGCGTAGCAAATCCGCCCTACTCAATTAAGGAGTGGGAAGTGGAAATTTTCAAATCGGACAGACATGGAAGATTGGCAGGTTATGAAATGCCACCAGCAAAAAATGCGGATTATGCTTTTGTGCTTCATATGATTAAATCCATAAATGAGAAAGGACGCGCCGGTATTATTCTTCCTCATGGCGTGCTTTTCAAATCTGATGCGAGTAGTCGTATTCGTAAACAATTAATTAAGAATGATCTTATCGAAGCCATCATTGCTATGCCTGCCAAGTTATTTTATGGCGTTGGAATATCTGTTGCAATTGTTATTTTTAATAAAAATAAACCAGAGGCACATAAAAATAAAATTTTGATTATTGATGCAGAAAAAAATTTTGAGGAAGGAAAAAAACAGAATCGTCTGCGCAATAAGGATATTGAAAAAATAGTCACAGCTTTTGAAAATTATCGAGATATTGAAAAATACGCTCGCGTAATTGAATTGAAAGAAATTGAAGAAAATGAATTTAATCTCAATGTTAGGCGGTATGTCGAAAATGGAGAAGAAGAAAAAATTGTGGATGTGAAAACTGTTTGGCAGGAACTCAAAGAAATCGAAAAAGAAAAAGAGGCGGTTGATGGGAAAGTGAAAAAATATTTAAAAGAGTTAAAATATTAAACAAATAATATGGACAAAATGAACGAGCTTATAAACATCAAAGTTATTCAAAAAGATTTCAATGGTGAAAAAAGAGATTTGTGAACGCCAGAGAGTTGTATGGGTGGTTGGGCGTAGGTAGAGACTTTTCCACATGGATAAAAGATAGGATTGATAAATATGATTTTGTTGAAAATTTGGATTATTTCACATCCATCCCCCAATTTGGGGATGGAAAAGTTGCTTTAAATAAGGCAAAATTTAAAGACCCAAAAACCGGAAAAGTTGTGGCCAAGGATTATATTATTTCCGTAGATATGGCCAAGGAGTTGGCGATGATTGAAAACAGTGAGATTGGTAAAAAGGTCAGAAAATACTTTATTCGAGTGGAGAGTGATTTCAAGAAAGTGATGCGGATTGCGACGATGGATCCGAAATTTATCAATCAATTGACGAGCCAGTTTTTTGAAACTAGAGAAGAAACAAAAGAATATCGCCGAGACTTTACTGATTGCATCAAGGATTTTGTAGTAGTAAAAAATTATGGAACTTATACTGATATGCTGTATAATTTTTTATTTCTGGAAAGAGCCAAGGAATACCGAAAGCTTTTGAGTTTGGTGAAAAAGGATTTGACTAGAAATTTTATGTATGAGGATATAGTCTTGATTATTGGAGCTTTTGAAACCGGTTTGGCTGGCGAGATTGAAAAAGAATCCAAGAAAATTGGAAGGCTATTGACGCAAAAGGAATTTGAGAAAATTTTCAAAGAGTTTTCTGCTCAAAGAAATTGGCTGGTGTATCAGAAAAGAGCATGGAATATTATGGCGACCTATGATGAGGAATTGCGAAGAATCAAGCATCCGAAATTGATTGATTATCGAAAGGAATTTAGTCAGGAGGATATTCAGAAATTGTTGAGTTAATAAAAAATTCAACTGCTAAGAGAAACTTAGTAGTTGAGTAACAGTTATCCGGTAATTTCGGATAGTTCAAACGAACTATTAAGAATTTCTTAATAGTTCAGGGGACAGAGCAAAAGAGGCAGAAATAATCCATTGCCAAATTTGGCGAAGGTGAAAAATTAAATCAATGAAAAATAATATTGCACAAAAAAATATTCCGCAGGGATGGAATCAAACAACACTAGAAAAAATTATGGTAGAAAATGCCAAGTCCAAGTTGAAAGTGAGCGATGCTGATAATATTGGAAGCTATCCATTTTTTACTAGTGGAGAAAAAGTTTTCTCTCATAGCGATTTTTTTGTAAAAGGAGAGAATATCTATATGGCGACTGGAGGAGTGGCCAATATAAAATTTTTTAACGGTAAAGCTAGCTATTCAACAGATACCTACTCTTTTAAATCAAAAGAAAACACTGAATTTCTTTATTATATTCTTTTGAATAATATAAAAAATATAAACAAGCAACATTTTTCTGGTAGCGGATTAAAACATTTACAAAAAAATGATTTAAAGAAAAATTTTATACTTCTTCCATCTATAACAGAGCAGCAAAAAATCGCAGAAATTTTGGGAGCGGTGGATGAGGATATTGCGAAGACGCAAGATGTGATTGAGGCGACGGAAAAATTGAAGAAGGGATTGATGCAAGAACTTTTCACGCGCGGAATTGATCACACGAAATTCAAAAAAACGAAGCTTGGTGAAATTCCGGAGGAGTGGGAGGTTGGAGGATTTGAGAATTTTGTTAATCCCGAAGATAAAAACGCCATTAAGCTAGGTCCATTTGGATCAACTTTAAAAAAGGAATTTTATGTAGAAAAAGGGTTTAAAATTTATGGGCAGGAGCAAGTTATTAAAGGAGATGCTACATTTGGTAATTATTATATAAGTGAAAAAAAGTATAAAGAACTTGAGGCTTTCAAAATTAGTGCAGGAGATATTTTAATAAGTCTTGTTGGAACTATTGGAAAAATATTAATTGTTCCTGAAAATTTTGAGAGAGGTGTTATAAATCCATGTTTATTAAAAATCACGCCTGATAAAAGAAGGGCGGATTCAAAATTCATCGCACATTTATTAAAATCAGATTTTCTGATACAGCAAATGAGTCAAAAAAGTCATGGAGGAACTATGAATATTTTAAATAAAGGAATGCTGATGAGTGTGATGGTGGGCTTGCCTAGTCTTGATGAGCAACAAAAAATCGCAGAAATTCTTTCGGCTGTCGATGAAAAAATTTTTATTAATAAAAAGTTAAAAAATAAACTCATCTTTCTCAAAAAAGGTCTGATGCAAGATCTTTTGAGTGGGAAGGTGAGGGTGTGATTTTAATAGAAAAAGAATGCAAAAATATAAAAACAAAAAACAATATCGTTGCAAAAATTATGATTATTCTCAAAGCGGATATTATTTTGTAACCATTTGTACAAAGAATCGAGAAATGTTTTTTGGCGATGTTAAAAATGAGGAAATGAAATTGTCAGAAATTGGATTGGTTGCGGAAAAATTTTGGAAAGAAACTTCGGTTCGATTTTCTATCGTTAATTTGAATGAATATGTCGTGATGCCGAATCATATTCATGGGATAATTGAAATTGGTGATGATGGTAGGAACGCGCCACGGCGCGTTCCTACGGGGATTCAACCATTGATAAAAAATTCATTATCATCGATAATCAACCATTTCAAAGGTAATGTCAAAAAATATTGCAATAAAAACAATTTAGAATATTTCGCTTGGCAACCCAGATTTCATGACAGAATAATCAGAAATGATGGAGAATTAAATCGAATCAGGGAATATATTATTAATAATCCAAGAAAATGGGAATCAGACAGAAATAATCAAGATAATTTATTTATGTAAATCGTATGCGTTTCAACGAACAAGTCACAATCGAAAACCACATCATCAAATTTTTATCCGTAGGAACACGCCATGGCGTGTTTGAAGGATTGGGTTATGAATATATTAAGCCAGAGGAATTTGCAAAACTTCGCGAGCTTGAAAATGAATATATTATCAAGCCGCTTTTAGCGCAGGCAATTGGAAAACTCAATCTAAGCGCAGACGAAGATGAAATTGCAAGCGTTGTGAGAGAAGTGAAAAAGATTGATACCAATCAAGAATTTTTGCGTGTGATGCGGGAAGGAATAAATTTGAAAAATCCACAGACTGGAAATTTTCAAGACTATAAAATTATTGATTTTGAAAATTCTGAAAAAAACCACTTTGTGGTTACCAATCAGTTCTATTTTGAAGGTGACAGTGAAAACATTCGTCCGGATATCATGATTTTTGTAAATGGTCTTCCTCTCGTTGACATTGAAGCCAAGAGTCCGACTGCTTCAGAAGGAGTGAGTTTTGAAAACGGAATCGATCAGCTCAAGCGATATGAAAAGGTTGCTCGAAAACTTTTTATCCCAAATTGTTTCAATATTTCCACGGATGGATTGAAAACTGTTTATGGAGCGACAAGCGCGCCGAAGCAATATTTTCTCCAATGGAGGGATGAAGAATGGGAAAAAACGCACCACGGTGCGTTCCTACAATTAGAAATGGCACTATGTGCCTTACTGGAAAAAAAGAACTTTTTGGATATTGTGCAAAATTTCATTCTCTTTGAGAAAGAAAAAGAAAGAATTGTGAAAAAAATTGCTCGCTATCAACAATTTCGTGCTACAAATAAAATTGTGCATCGAGTGGTGAATAAAGAAAAACGCCAAGGACTTATTTGGCATACACAAGGCTCAGGAAAAACATTGACTATGTTTTTTACTGCTTGGAAATTACGTTTCAATAAGTTGTTGGATAATCCAAAAATATTTATTTTAGTAGATCGAGTAGATTTAGATCAACAAATATTTGATACTTTCACCAATGCTGGTGGAAAAAATGTGATGAGGGTGACTTCCAGAAAAGATTTGGAAGAAAAAATCCGCTCGCGCGCGAGCGGAATTTTTGTCACGACTATTCAAAAATTTTCTGAACTGGGCGAAAAAGTGGAAAATCTTGATGAGAATGTGATCATTCTTTCTGATGAAGCCCATCGGGGTGACGAAGGAGTTTCTGGAATCAATATGCGCAGTGCTTTTAAACATGCTTTCTTTTTTGGGTTTACTGGAACGCCTGTAGATAAAACTCATACTAATACTTTTAGAAATTATGAAGGTGAAGGCAAGAGATATTTAGACTATTATTCAATTCAACAAGCGATTGATGATGGCGCAACAATTCCTGTGACTTATGAAGCGCGGCTTTCAAAGTTTTCTATCGATGAAGAAAAACTAGACCAACAATTTGAAGAAATTGCCGGCGACTTAAGTGAAAAACAAAAAACAGAATTGGTGAAAAAATATGGAAAAAAAGCGGCGCTGGTTAAGTTGGAAAAACGCATGGAGGCGGTTGCGAGAGATATCGTGGAACATTATAAATTATATGTCCAGCCTAATGGATTCAAGGCACAAATAGTTGCTTATGATCGAGAAGCGGTGGCTAATTATAAGAAACTAATTGATAAACTTATTCCTACTGAATGGTCAGCGGTAGTTTATTCTCCTGGAGATCCAAATAGTGACGCTGATGATTTAAAAATATATAACACTGGTAAAAAGGAACGAGAGCAAATCATTGAACGATTCAAAGATCCAAATTCTCCATTAAAATTCCTTTTGGTGTGTGATATGTTGCTTACGGGTTTTGATGCACCAATTGAACAGGTGATGTATTTAGACAAGCCGTTGCGAGATCATAATCTTTTGCAAGCGATTGCGAGAACTAATCGGGTATATAAAAACAAGGAAGCTGGAAAAATTATTGATTATTATGGAATTACTCGCAACCTTTATGATGCTCTTGATTTTGATGAGGATGTTATCGACAGCGCAATGATAGATATTGAAAGGGTAAAAGCAAAGTTTTCAGATGTGATGAGTGATATAATGAAAATTTTTGTCGGTGTTAATATTGAAGATCCATCAATGGACACTCTTCGCAGATGCCTTAGGATTTTTATTGACAATCAAGACAAACAAAAATATTTTAATGAGAAATATGCCAAGCTTAGGGGTTTGTTTGAATTTCTTTCTCCTGATCCATTCTTGAAACAATATATTAGACCATTTGAATGGGTGACTAGTTTTTATTTAGCCTTTCTCAAAGAATTTAGAAGCAAGGACGACAACTATCTTTTGGAAGAATATGGAGAAAAGATACGAGAGCTTATTCAAAAAAGTGATATTATTGATTATGAAGGAATTACAAAAAACTTTCGTGAGCTTCGTGTAAATGATCTTTACACGCTTGAGCGTTTGAAGGGAATGGACGAGGAAGAAAAAGCTTTGAATCTTGAAAAAATGCTTAAGCAAGAAATTTCTGTAAATTTAGACGAAGACCCAGCTTATCAGAAATTTAGCGAAAGACTTGGGGCTATTCGTCGTGAATTTGAACAAAATCAGATTGACCTTGCAGAACGGATTAGACGTTACGAAGAATTAATGAAAGATATTAGAACAAAAGGAGATGAAGCCAAAAATTTAGGATTAGACCTTAAGGAATATGCGCTTTATGTTATTTCTCAAGAATTTATTTCTGGTGGCGGTGATCAAGACACGAAAGACTTTGTTAAAGAATTACGCGCTAGAATTGATGATGATACTGATTCTGGTTGGCAAGAGTCTTCAAAAAGAGATGCCTTTATCAAAGATATTAAACAAACACTGCAAGAACTTATTTTAAGAAACTATAAAGATCGATTTGTTGTAAAAGATTTTCCTAAATTTCTAAATAGGCTCGTGGATATCATCGTAAAGAAATTCTAGCTAATATGGCAAAAAAACCAACATATATAATCAAGAAAAGCAAGAGGGCTAAGCGAATGAGATTGGCGGTTTATTGTGATGGAGGCGTTGTTGTGACTACGCCACTTGGAGTAAATCAAAATATCATTGATAAGTTTGTTGCTGACAAAAAACAATGGCTATCAGACAAGATAAATTTCTTTAAAAGCGCGGATAGTAAATCGATTCGTACCTTTTCACAGGAAGATTATTCAAACAATAAGGATGAAGCGTTGAAATTAGTGATTGATCGTATTCGCACATTTAATAGAAAATTTAAATTTTCCTACAATAGTATGAGTATCAAAAATCAGAAAACTCGCTGGGGTAGCTGTTCAAAAAATAAAAATCTCAAATTTAACTACAAGATAATCTTTCTTCCTAAGAAACAGCAGGATTATATCATTGCTCACGAGCTTTGCCATTTGAAAGAATTTAATCACTCTCGAAAATTTTGGTCATTGGTTGAAAAAGTTATGCCAGATTATCTCGAGATAAAAAAGGAATTAAGGAATCACGAGTTATCTTATAAATGATTTTGTTCGGATGTATCAGTTTAGCCACTTTGATTTGACAACTTTTCGTTCCTCTGATAAGATAAAAATACAAATCTTAGGTCACTGAAAAATTAAAATTTTTTCGAAATTAAACTCGGACCCTGAATTTC
>PCRW01000027.1:4392-5368 GCA_002772115.1 Candidatus Moranbacteria bacterium CG23_combo_of_CG06-09_8_20_14_all_35_22 | reverse complement strand
CTTTGATTGAGGGAAATTTTTGGCAAGGAAATTCAGGGTCCGAGTTTAATTTCGAAAAAATTTTAATTTTTCAGTGACCTAAAAATAAATATAAAAAACCTTTTTAAATTATAAAAATTGCCAACTAGATAAGGTTGGACTTTTGAACTATGGCTAAATTTAGAAGTTTTTTGCAAAAAATAACTGGTAATTTTTTCGGCGGATTTTCCAAGAATATTGGGATTGATCTTGGAACAGCCAATACGCTTGTTTATGTCAAGGGTCGAGGCATTGTGATTAATGAGCCTTCGGTGGTGGCGGTCAACAAAAAAACTGGTCAAGTTTTGGCGATTGGGCGGGAAGCGAAAAGAATGGTGGGAAAAACTCCTAGTTATATCGTAGCCACTCGGCCACTCGTAGACGGCGTAGTGAGTGATTTTGAAATTACCGAGCAAATGCTCAAATGTTTTATTGATAAAGTTAATAAAGGTGGTTTTTCATTTTTTTCTGGACCAAGAGTGGTCATTGGAATTCCTTCAGATGTGACCGAAGTGGAAAAAAGAGCGGTAATTGACGTGGCGATAAACGCCGGAGCTAAAGAAGCGTATCTTATCGATGAACCGATGGCGGCGGCTATTGGCGCTCGGCTTCCAGTGCAAGAAGCGGCAGGGAATATGGTGGTGGATATCGGAGGCGGGACAACTGATATCGCGGTTATATCTCTGGGTGGAATAGTAGTTTCAAGAAATCTTCGTGTGGCGGGAGATGAAATGAACGAAGATATTATTCGCTATTGTTGGGATGAATTTAATTTATTGATTGGCGAAAAAACAGCGGAAGATGTGAAGATTGCCATTGGTAGCGCTTGTCCGCAAGAAAAAAAAATGCATATGTCGATTCGTGGACGCGATTTGGTAACAGGTCTTCCTAAAGAAATTATAATAAATGATGAGCAAGCACGCGAAGCACTTTCCCGATCTATTCGGATAATAATCAA
>PCRW01000027.1:0-4365 GCA_002772115.1 Candidatus Moranbacteria bacterium CG23_combo_of_CG06-09_8_20_14_all_35_22 | reverse complement strand
TTATTTTGGCGGGTGGAGGAAGTCTGATTCGGGGGCTGGATAAATTGGTGGCGGACCAAACGGAAATGCCGGTTCAAATGATGGAAGACCCGCTCACGGCGGTAGTTCGTGGAACGGGAATAGTTTTGGAGGATATTGAATTGCTCTGGGAAGTTTTAGTGGAAAATCAGCACGAGAAATCACTTCGTTAACAATGGTCAATGACCAATGAGCAAGAAGTAATAGATTTTTTTTATTGTTCATTGTTCGTTGTCTATTGTTCATTGATTGTTATGCCTAAAAAACTTTTAACTTCTAAACTAATAAAATTTATTTTAGCGATTGCGATTTGTGCATTGTTGATTTTTTTTAACCCTAAAAATATTTTTAATCCTATCCGTGAAATTTTTTTGACGATTACATATCCATTTCAAAAAACTTTTTATGTTGCGGGACAAAAAACGCATAATTTTTTTAGTTTAATTATTTCTATTAATGATTGTAAGAAAGAAAGTGAAATTTTGATTAGAGAAAATAATCAATTAGCAGGGCAAGTGGCGCAACTAAAAGATCAGAAAATAGAAAATGAAGAGCTTCGACGCCAATTGGAACTTTTGCCACGCGGTCAATATGAATTGGAAGCGAGTTTGGTAATTGGTCAAGATCCCAGAAGATCAGGTAGCTGGATTATTATCGATAAAGGAGAAAACAAGGGAATAAAAGAAGGTATGGCGGTGGTTGTGTTCGATGGAATTTTAGTGGGTAAGGTAAAGGAGGTTTATAATAATAGCTCCAAAGTTATTCTTTTGTCAGATGCTTCCAGTTCAGTTAATGTTTCCGACGCAGAAACTTCCGCTAAAGGAATTTTGAGCGGAGAGTACGGGTTGGGCTTGATGTTGGAAATGGTGGAGCAGACGGATGTTTTGAAAGCAGGAGATGATATTGTTACTTCTGGGCTGGGAGGGCTTATGCCAAAGGGTCTCTTGATTGGAAAGATCGACAATGTGAGCGCTTCACCGGATAAATTGTTTCAACAGGCGGTTGTCAAACCGAAAATAAAATATTCCAATCTGAATGCAGTTTTTGTGATCAAAGGAATGAAACCCTAGCTTAATTTTATGGAACAAAAAATTAAAATCGGACTGGTGATTTTTTTTGCAGTTTTTTTGCAAATTTCTTTTTTTCCTAGGATAGCTTTTCAAGGAATTGTTCCGGATATTATTTTGGTGCTGATTATTTTATGGTCTTTTCGCAAAAAATTCGAAGATATTTGGCCGTGGGCGATTTTTAGCGGAATTATTTTAGATGTGGCAATGTTGGGAAAAATAGGAATCAATACAATTTCTTTTTTGATTCTTTCTTTTGCCACCAGTTTTTTGCAAGAAAGATTTTTTATCGCCCAAAGAACAGGTTCTTTTTTTATCGCACTGGCGATTGTTGTCGGCGGAACATTTTTAAATGAGCTGATGATAAGTGTGCTGGTTGATTTTTCTACTAAATTATTTTTAGAAAATATAATTTTGAAAATAGTTGTTAATGTTATCGTGGCAGTTTTTTTATACTGGTTGATTGCCAAGTTTAAAAAATTTTTTGGAATAAGTGAAAGTAAATTATCAGTTGGA
Source organism: Candidatus Moranbacteria bacterium CG23_combo_of_CG06-09_8_20_14_all_35_22 (assembly GCA_002772115.1). Taxonomy (GTDB): domain Bacteria; phylum Patescibacteriota; class Minisyncoccia; order Moranbacterales; family UBA2206; genus UBA2206. The sequence goes on along the minus strand of PCRW01000027.1, from coordinate 2,764 downwards.
TAAAAAATATGTTCAGGAAATTTTTCAATCAAAAAAGAATCGACAAGGGCGTGGAAATCGAAGATTCGATTATGACTATAACAGAAAAAGAAGAAGCGATAATTGAATCTCCTTTTGAAAGACGGGGCCTGTATTTTTTATGGCTGGCTATTTTGGGAGCGATTGTTCTTTTGGCTGGGCGGGTAATTTATCTGAATTTTTATCAAGGAAACTATTATAATGAAATATCAAAAGATAATCGAATAAGATCAATAGTCATCAAGGCACCTCGAGGGAATATTTTTGACAAATATGGCAAACTGTTGGCAGGAAACACTCCTAGTATCGATGCGGTTTTTGTGCCAGCAGATTTGCCTGAAAGCGAAGGAGAAAAAAAGATTATTGCTAAAAAACTTTCTCAAATTTTAGAAATGAATTCAGGGAATATTGAAGTAATGTTTTTTAGCCAAGATTCAAAATCGCTAAATCCGGTATTGCTCAAAGAAAATATCACGCGTGATCAAGCCTTGATTTTGGCGGAGAGAGAAGCGGAATATCCTGGTATAAAATTGGAAAAAACTGCCATCCGAACATACGACAGCGGACCGATTTTTTCTTCTCTTTTGGGCTATGATGGAAAAATAACACAAAAAGAGCTTCAAGAGAATCCAGATTATCTGATGACGGATTATATTGGAAAAAGCGGTTTGGAAAAAAAGTATGAAAAAAATTTGCGGGGAATTTATGGCGCTACTCAAATGGAAGTTGATTCACTTGGCAATGCAAAAAGAATATTGGGAATTATCAATCCAGTTGTGGGCAATGATTTGATTTTGAATATTAATGGAGAATTGCAAAAAGTAATTTTTGATAGTTTAAGTGGAATTTTACAAAAAAATGAAACAAAAAAAGGAGCAGCTGTGGCGATTGATCCAAGAACAGGAGGGGTTTTGTCGTTGGTAAATTTGCCAAGTTATGACAATAATCTTTTTGCGCGCGGAATTTCCAATGAGGAATATAAAAATTTAATCACTGATCCGAATTTGCCTCTTTTCAATCGTTGTATTGCAGGAAATTATCCTCCTGGTTCAACTTTGAAACCGGCGGTGGCAGCAGCAGCTCTTTCGGAAAAAACAATTTCCGAATCAACAATAATCAATGGTTTGGGTGGAGCACTGTATGTTGGCAGTTATCGGTTTGGTGACTGGAAAGCTCATGAACCAAATGATGTGAGACGGGCTATCGCAGAAAGTAATGACATCTTTTTTTATACAATTGGTGGGGGATACGGAAATGTTACTGGACTGGGAATGTCGCGGATGAAAAAATACGAAAATTTATTTGGTTTTGGAGAATTGACGGGAATTGATATTCCTGGCGAAGTGAAAGGTTTTATCCCAAGCGAACAATGGAAACTAGATGAAATTGGTGAAAGATGGTATATCGGAGATAGTTATCATGCGGCAATTGGGCAGGGTTTTGTGACAGCTACTCCACTTCAATTGGCGAATTTTACCGCTTCACTTGCCAATGGCGGAACTCTTTATTCGCCCAGAATTGCTAATCGAATCAAAAAAAATGATGGTACGGAAGAAATAATCAATTCGAAAATAATCAATAGCAATTTTATATCGCCAGAAGTGATGAAAGTGGTGCGGGAAGGAATGAGAATGACAGTTGAATCAGGAACGGCACAATCTCTAAAATCTTTGCCAGTGGCGGTAGCGGGAAAAACCGGAACGGCTCAATTTGGTACAGAAGGGAAAACCCATTCATGGTTTATCGCTTTTGCTCCGTATGAAAATCCGGAAATTGCCATTGCGGTAATTGTTTCTGGTGGAGGAGAAGGTAATAGTGGCGCTTTGCCCGTAGTGCGTGAAGCATTGGAGTGGTATTTCAACCATTGACATAATTTTTTTTTCTGATACAATTGGTTTTATTATTTAACTAAAATTAATCCCCCACCACTTTTACACTTTTTTAAAAATTTATTTTTAAAATTATTTTGCATCATCTTTTATTTTTTGCGCCTTTGGCGTAAGTGCAAAAGTGGTGAGGGAATAAAAACTATGGGAAAATTTATTACTGAAGAAGGATTGAAGAAAATTGTTGATGAATTGGAAAATAGAAAAGTGACTATCCGTCAGTCTATTGCCAATGCGATCAAGGAAGCGAAAGAGCAAGGGGATTTGTCGGAAAATGCTGAATATAGCGAAGCGAAAAGACAGCAGGCGGAAAATGAAGCTAGGATTGCTGAATTGGAATTTATGCTCAAAGAATCAACGGTGGTAAAATATAATAAAACAACTGGAGGAGCGCAAATGGGGTCTCGAGTCAAAGTTAAATTTAATGGATCGGAAATGGAATTTCAAATTGTCGGTTCCAATGAAGCTAATCCTGGGGAGATGAAAATTTCCAATGAATCGCCGATGGGCAAGGCTTTTATGGGTCATTCCAAGGGAGAAAAAGTGGAAGTCGATACGCCAACTGGAAAAATGAAATATGAGATATTGGATGTTAAGTAACTCGCAAATAATAGCGAATTAAAAAGAATTAGAGCGAATATTTTCTTAAAAATAGCGGGAAATTATAATTCCGCTTTTTTTGTCCCCCACCACTTTTGCGCCTTTGGCGCAAGTGCAAAAGTGGCGGGGGATGAATTGCAAAATTGTGAAAAATAGGCTAAAATCAAGATATAACATGAAACCACTGAAGAATAGCCTCGATTTTTTTCCTTAAAAATGTTAAAATAGTAGTAGATAATTGTTTTACTAAAACAAAAATA
>PCRW01000043.1 GCA_002772115.1 Candidatus Moranbacteria bacterium CG23_combo_of_CG06-09_8_20_14_all_35_22 | reverse complement strand
ATTAATTTTAAAAAATCAAATCTGTCTAATTGAAGCTAAATTATTGTCTTGACAGACGGTCCATCTTACATGGGGGGTTGATTTGAAGAGTAAAAGTAAATATGCAATGGACCAAATCTCACAAGCAAAAATCGGTGACGGATTGTTTTTTTATGTTTCAAAAAAGGGATTAGCTGGATACTTTTTGGTTGCATCAGAAGCTTATAAGGACAGTCGTCATTTATGGCCAGACAGAACCTATCCCTATAGGATAAAAATAAAAGATGTGAAGATATTAATGAGGCCGATTCTATTTTCTGAGTTTAAAGGAAAAATATGTAATAAAGCGAATGGCAATCCGATATCCGACGGTGCTTCATTACTTGGCAAATCAATGATTCCAATATCATCAAAAGATGCGGAATATCTATTACAACTTATGGGTCTTTCGTGTCAAAATAATTAATAAAAATTTAATATGGCAAGCTAGGATATTTTTTGTTAAGTAACATGTTAAGTAGCACTTTTTAAACCACACGCATCGGACTATCTTACTTTCTCGAGAAAGACAGAAAGATAATTACATCCCAGTTAATTAAGGATTAACCCCAGTAGTAGAATTAAATTCACTATGGGGCAGGCGGGATAAATAATTAATTACCATATTAAATAAAAAAGCAATTTAACTCGGTAAACTTACATAAATCTTTTGTTCAGTAACTTGTTAAGTAACACTTTTTTCAAATAAATGTCAAAAATAAAGGATCTTCCGCGCGTTGGTGAAGAAAAAGGGGTCAGGTATCTTTAATTACTTACAACATAAAAAATAACAAATGGATCGTAATAAAGAAATTGAAAACAGACTGCATGATTTTTATGCTGGCAAAGCGGAGGGAAAATATAATGCTAAACCGATGTACACTTTACGCATCCTAATTTTAGAAGATGATTTGCGAACAGTTTCATTCTTGACTAATCGCCTTGGCCAATTGGAAGAAAAGTCCAAAGATTTTGACATTGCTGTGACGGTGCTTTCGGAATATACCCAAGTGGAAGAATATATCAACAATACCCAGATGGATTTTGACATTATTCTTCTCGACCGAGATTGTAAATCTTGTGGATCATTTCATATTTTGGATTTTGAAAAATTTGGCGTAGAAAAGATTATTTCCATTTCCGCAATTCCCGAATGGAACGAAGAAGCCAAGAAAAGAGGCGTCACAAAAATAATTCATAAAGACCACGACCATATCGAAAATTTCGCTAATCAAGTGGTGGAGGAGATTGTGAAAATCAATTTGAAGAAAGCTTTTGCGGGGGAGTTGTGATTTTTCAAACAACAAATTGATATAAAATATGGCTATTCTAAGCTATAAAATTAGCAATTTCAATTACTTGTATAATGCATTATACTACAAACACCTAATTGTAGTATAATCAAATATATATGAAAAAATTAGAAGGAGAGCTAAATAATTGCTATTAGGCGTTAAGCAAATATATTTTTATGAATAAAAAAGAATTAGTTGATTTTATTTTGCAAATACCATCAGAAACCAGAGCTATTGAATTCAAAAGACTTGGAAGTAGAAATGAGGTTATTGATAAAATACTTCAAACAATTGTTGCAATGGCTAATACGGACGGAGGAACCATAATCCTTGGCGTTGATGATCTTGAAAAAACAACAAAGATGGGTTTGGATAGAATTTATGGGATAGAAGAAAATTTGGAATTATTTGATGAATTGGGACATTCTGTAAAAAAAATTATTCCTCCCATTTCTAATATATGGCCTCCTCAGCTGGTACAAATTGATGGAAAAGAAATTCGCATCGGACTCTTATATATTCCGAAGGTTATTGATAATTTTCGTAGTTTCGAAAACCATGTTTATATTCGCCAAGAAAAAGGCAATAAAATGTTGAATCCTCAGGAAATAGTCCACTTCTCATATATAAAAGGTTTTGAAAGAGCCGATAGAGAGTTGGTTGATGTGGAATTTTATTTATTAAAATCTAATTATTATGAATCTTGGAGAAAGAAGAGGGGAATAGAGCAGGATGATATTGAAATTATTCTAGAGAAAACAGGACTAGCAAGAAAAAATAATGATGGAAAAATTCTTCCGACGAGGGCAGCAACAATGTTATTTTCTGAATTTCCCAGTGATTTGTTGGATACGAAATGTGCCATCAGGGTTTTTCAATATAATGGCAATCTGGAAACAATATCTGAAACATTGAATTTGATAGGAAATCCAAAAACCATTGGTGGTCCAATGATAAAGCAAATAAGCGATACTCATGAATATGTTTTAAATCTATTGAGAACAGGAATCAGAGTCCCATCTGGTTTTGTGACACAGTTTAGGGTGCCAGAAAGAGCAATAAAGGAAGCAATTACAAATGCGGTTATTCACCGTGATTATCATACAAAACGAGATATTGAAATTAAAATTTTTGAAGACAGGATTGAAATTGAGAATCCTGGATTATTGCCGTTCAACATAACACCTTCAAATATAGGAATTGAAAGATCCTTGGGTTATAGGAATGATTTACTGGTAAAGGCATTAAGAGAATTTCCCGATCCGCCAAATCTTGATCAAAATGAAGGCGTACGTGCGATGCGTCAACTTATGCATGAGGGAAATCTTTACCCCCCAATATTTCTTACTTATCCCATCTTGCAAGATGCTACAAGGGTGGTGCTTTTTAATGAAAAAGCACCTAGGGAATGGGACAAAATCTCTACATATCTTGGAAAAAATAAATATATTGCAAACAAAGAGGCTAGAAAAATTTTACTTATTCAAGACACAGCGAAAGTATCTCGACTTTTGAATCTCTGGACAAAAAAAAGATTACTGACTAAGATTGTTCCTCAAAACGGATCCAAGAGAAATGTTAGATATCGATTGCCATCTCAAGATGAGAAAATTCTATTTGCATCAGGCCAAAACAAATAGAAACAATAATCCTTTATTTAAAGGAAAAAGCAGCTATTTTATTTGCATAATTTGAGTAAAACACCAAATAATAAGAATTTTATGAACGAATCAGAAACAAGAGCGGAATATATTGACCCAAAACTGAAAGCGAGAGGATGGGGTAAAGTCGAAGGATCAAAAGTCCGCAGAAAAGGAACTTGTTTATAAATAAAAAAGTATTTATTTAATTATGTAATTAATTACTTACATACCAAAATGACTAAAACAAAAACCACCGCCATAGTGGCGTCGATTGGGGTGTTGCTCACCGCCAGTGGGATCACGGGATATAAACTGGTCAAAATAATTTGTCCAAAAATTTTCAAGGCACAGCGGACGCCCAACCGGATGACACCGATTGTGTGATCAAAGGCAACATCTCCGTGGTAGATCACGAAAAAAGATATTTTTTGCCAGAGTGTCCAGCTTATTCCCAAATCAAAATCAATCTCAAAGCTGGCGAAGCCTACTTTTGCTCCGAACAAGAAGCGGTGTCCGCCGGCTTCAAAATTTCAGAGTCCTGCCAAAATCTTTTTGAATAAATAATTCGTTCATAAAAGTCCCTTTTTAAGATTACCTAGCAGACTTCCCGGCTACATATCCCGTAGTCCAAGCGATCTGGAGGTTGTATCCGCCGGTTGGTCCGTCGAGATCTAAAATTTGTTTTGTTTTGGATTTTTTTAGAATAGTCCTTTTTTAAATTGTTTAATACATTCTTCCCCACAATCATATTCTAATTTACCCATAACCATTTGAATTGATTTATATGGGCAAGCTGTTAGAGAAGCAACATATGTATATTTTTTATATCTTGGTTCCCATAAATCAGCTAATAAATTATTTAAAGCGATATATAGATTAAACAAAATAAAATCAGATTGTTTCGATTTTATTTTACTTTGTTTGTATTCAGGGCAACGAAGATGAACAGTTAGCGGGCCAAGCTCGTTTTCTAGCATTCTTACTGCTGAATGTCTAATGTTGCCGTTTTTATGTTGGAGTAAATGAAGAAGCCAAGGAAACAAAAAATTCGGTGGGTTTTCTCTTCCATGTAAATAATATAAGACAGATACAGCAATAACAAAATTTTCTCCTCGCCAATCTTCTTTAATCTTAAAATACTCCTCTGGAGCGTGCTCCGTTATTAATGCAATTTCATCAAATTTTCCGTCACTATTAGAGCTATATAAAAATTTCCTTACTTCTCTTGCGCATTTCCGACTATTTTCTTTGTTTCCATTCAAAATAACATCAAAAAGATCTTTGAATGTTCCTACATTTTTTTGGTTCGCCATCTTGTTTGTAGTCATATTTTTTATAATACATATAAAGTATAATAGCTCGAGCCTTTTATATCAAGCAATATTTTTTTTAGTACATTTTCGGCTCTTTAACAAATAGTGTGTTGAATTAATATAAAGAGTGGTACGAAAGCGAGCGTTACTTTAGCAATATA
>PCRW01000053.1 GCA_002772115.1 Candidatus Moranbacteria bacterium CG23_combo_of_CG06-09_8_20_14_all_35_22 | reverse complement strand
GGTGGTGGGGGTTTAATGTTTAAGCACTTAAATCCTACCACTTCTTTAGTTATCCACCACACTATTTATTATAGAGCCGCATTATTACATTTTTGAACAAACAATCTCTTATCTAGCAATTCATTAGTGACAACACAATTAAAATCTTCAACATTAAAACCATAGCACCCAACTCCAGCACTACTAAAAAGTGAGATATAATTTAGTTTTTTATTATTTTTATTATTAGTCATCTGTTGAAATAACAGATTTAATTGATAACCCATAGTGGTATTATACCACTATTTATCTAATTGCACCTGTGGATAACTTTTTTATTTTTTATAATCCTTAATTTTATCTTCTTTTTTCAGCCGATTATATTTCCCCACCAAATCGGCGATATTTTTCTTGATTTGTTCCATATTTTCTTTTAACTTTTATTTTTCTTCAAAAAATTATAAATCCCCCGCACAGCAATGGCGCCTTCAGAGGCGGCGGTGATGACTTGGCGGAATTTGTCGGAGCCATCGGTGATGTCGCCAGCAGAAAAAACTCCGGAAATATTCGTGGCGCCGTTTTTTTGAATTTTAATATAACCGCCTTCATCCAATTCAATTCCTAGTTCGCTAAAATATTCCACCGCCGGATCTGATCCCGCTTCGATAAAAAGTCCGTCTAAATTTAATTCATTAGAATTGTTATAATTTTTGTCGAGCTTTACTTTTTCTAATTTTTCTTGGCCAAGTATTTCCAAAACATTGGTGTTATAAAGCACTTCGATTTTTTTATTTTTTTTAATTGATTCCACCCAAAATGGCTCGGCGTGCAGTTCGCTTTTTCGATAAATTAAATAAACTTTCTGGGCTAAATCCGCCAAATATAAAACAGTTGTCGCCGCGCTATCTGATCCCCCAATCACACCCACAATTTTATTTTTGTAAAAAAATCCATCGCAAGTGGCACAATAGGAAACTCCTTTGCCTAAAAATTCTTTTTCTCCCGAAATATTTAATTTTCTTTTTTTAGTTCCCGTCGCTAGAAGAATTGTTTTAGCTTGTAAAATATTTTCATTCGCTAAGGTTAAAATAAAAATATTATTTTCTTTTTTAATTTTTTGAACTATTTGCGAAATAATTTCCACCCCATATTTTTTAGCGTGATTGCCCCAACGCTGTCCGAATTCATATCCATTCATATCTTCCATTCCGGGATAATTGTCAATTTTATGTGTCTCACTAATTTGTCCACCCAAAACCGCGCCAATAATTTTATGCTTTATCCCATACCGTGAAGCATAAATTGAAGCGCTAAGTCCCGCCGGCCCCGCACCAATAATTATTAAATCGTGTATTATTTCTTTTGTTTTATGTTTCATGTTTTATGTTATATGCTTTTAATTCTTTATCGGCATCACAATATAAGTGAAATTTTCCAACACTTCGCCAGATTTTTCATCAATCTCGCGCACAGCTACAGGAGTAGCTTCGCTGTTAAGTAAAATTGCCACCTGATTAGAAGCGATAACATTAATTCCATCTAAAAGATATTTAGCGTTAAAAACAACTTCTTGGGATGGACCTGTGATGTCAAAATTAAGTTCAGTTGAATTTTCTCCTGCTTCAGCGCTAGAAGATAAAATAAAAATTTTCTTCTCCTCTGCGCTAATTTTGAGCGTTATCTCATTTGATCCACCAGAGGAAAATACATTCGCCATTTTAATCGCATTTTGCAAAACCTGTTTTTCCCCCACAATCCTAGTTTTATAGTCCGCCGGCATTATATGTTTATATTCTGGATATTTTCCATTAATAAGCCGAGAAACTAATTTTATCCCTTCTGTTTCAAAAAAAATCTGCCTTTCTTCAATGGTTATTTTCACTCTTGTCTCTATTTCTGGCGCCAAAACCCGATTTAATTCTGCCAAAACATTAAAAGGAATGATTACATTTTCATTTTTTTCTATAAAAAGCTGATATTTTTCTTTATTTATGTTAATTTCTTCTATTTTAAGACGAAATTCTGCCAAACGAAAACTATCTGTCGCAGCAAAAATAAGCTCTTTTTCTTTTAAAATCAAATTTATACCTGTGAGTTCTTGCCGAGCTTCATTAAAAGCTACCGCCGGCATAACTTTCAAAATAGCTATTTTTAAATCTAAACTAGAAATATCCAACAGATGATCTGTTTTTTTCAAAGGAAGAAGAGGAAAATCTTCCGCGGAAATTCCTTTTATTACAGCCTTATTTCCTCCACTTTTTATTTTTAAATTATTCTCTACTAATTCTAGGGAAATATTTTCCCCTCCTAGTAAATTATTTGAAAAATTACTAATAATCCTAGCAGGAATAGTTATTTTACCCTCTTTTTCTATTTTTGCTCCTATTTTAGAAGAAACTCCCAATTCAAGATTAGTGGCGGATAATTTTAAACCACCTTTTTCTGTCTCAAAAAGAATATTATTTAGGATAGGTAGAGTATTTTTCTTCGCTACTACTCTTTCACAATTAAAAATAGCTTTTTTTAAATTTTCTTGAGTACAAATTAATTTCATAGTATTTTAATAATTAATTAATTAAATAAATATTACTATTATTTATTATAAAATAGGATAAGTGGGGATAAGGGTTATATTTGCTTTAAATAAGGTAAAAATAGTGTTGATAATAAGGGGATAAATATATATTTTTATTTATTAAGGATGTGGATAGATTTAGGTTTAATTTATATATTTATTTTAGGAGGGGTTTATAAACAAAAAAAACAGAGAATGTAGGACTAGATTTGAACAGGTTTATATTAAGGTTGTCCACAGGATATACCTATAATTAGGGTAATAAATATAGTAAATCTTTAAGGTGGACTAATTCCTCGTTTAGTTTCTCATCATTTTTCAGTGCCTGTAAAATTTTAGCACAAGCATGAATAGCGGTGGTGTGATCTCTCCCGCCAAGCTTATCGCCAATTCCAGGATAGGAAAAAGCTAATTCACTTCGCATAAGAAACATTGCGACCTGACGCGGTTTTACTACTTCTTGTTTTCTATTTTTAGCGATTAAATCATCTAAACTGACTTCGTAAAAATCCGAAACCACTTTCAGAATATGTTTATAACTAATGCCTTTTTTTTTGCCACTGGATATAATATCAGATAATATTTGCTTTGTATAAGTCAAATCAACCACTTTTTTTGTTAATTGCGCACTTACTAGAACCCTATTGAGTGCTCCTTCTAATTCGCGGATATTATTTTTGATGTTAGAAGCGATGTAATCTAGAGCATCAGGAGTAATTTCAATGTTATTTTGGGTGGCTTTTTTCTTGAGAATAGCCAGTCTAGTTTCTAAATCAGGTTTGGAAACATCGGCGATCATGCCTCCTTCAAAACGAGAACGAAGCCTTTCTTCTAGTATTTGAATGGCTTTTGGCACTCGATCACTAGAAAGGATGATTTGTTTATTAAGTTGGTATAAATAATTGAAAATATGAAAAAATTCTTCTTGAGTTTTTTCTTTGCCGGAGATAAACTGGATGTCATCAATAATAAGTAGGTCTATTTTTTGATAATATTCCTTAAATTCCTTGATTTTTTGGTTTTTAATGGAGTCAACTAGCTCACTAGTGAAGCGTTCGGAAGAAATATATTTTATTTGTAATTGCGGATTAGATTTTAATACTTCATTACCGATAGATTGGATAAGATGAGTTTTTCCTAGTCCAACTCCGCCGTAAATAAAAAGTGGATTGTAAACATTGCCTAAATTTTGAGAAACAGCATAGCAGGCGGCCTTAGCCAATTCATTGCTTCCGCCAACAACAAAATTATCAAAAGTGTATTTAGGATTAAGGTTGTTTTCTCGGCTTATAAAAAGCTTTTTTTCTGGTGGAAAGGAGGATTTTTTTGGTGCTTGGATGGCATCAATTGCTGGTTCGGAATTTTTTTGAGGAAAAAAAGTGGTTGGTCCGGTAGAAATCAAACAAGAAACAGACTTAATGTCACCTTGAATGTTTTTTAGCGCTCGAAGAATATACAGGTCGTATTTATTTTCCAGCCATTCTTTGGCAAAACCATTAGGCACACTAATAACAACATGGCCATCTTTTATGGAAAAAATGGAGGTATTTTTAAACCAAGTAATAAAATTCGCTTTTGAAATGGAAAGCTCTATCTCTCCTAAAGCTGTTTTCCAAAGCTCCTCGTTAGTCATATAAAAAAAGTATAGCACAACCCTAAAAAACAGTCTAAGGGAAAAGTGGATAACATTGTTGATAAAATGTGGATGAAAATAATTTTAGCAAAAGAAGTGTAAGTTCATCCCCCACCACTTTTAGGTTGTAATGTTTTATGTAAAAAAGATAAGCTTAAACTATTTAATTGGCTAAATTAATTTAATCAAAATAACCAAACCTAAAAGTGGTGGGGGATGAATTGACTTTTAGGCTTTTAACTGGTAAACTTTTAATGAAATTAATTAATTATAAAAAAATGAGCATAACTTACAAGCCAAAAAGTGGAAGAAGAAAAAGAAGACAAGGATTTAGGAAGAGAAATAGCACAAAAAAGGGAAAATGTGTTTTGAAAAAAAGAAGACAAAAAGGACGAAAGAAGATATCTCTGTAATAAAAATTTATGCTTCCTAAAAAAAACAGACTGCTTTTGTTAAAGGATTTTGAAGAAATCCGCCGAGCGAGCTATTTTTTTTCTTCTGGATGTATTGCTCTTAAAACAAAGAAAAATACAGTTCAAGTTAGTCGCTTCGGTTTTTCTATTGGAATCAAATTTTCTTCTAAAGCAGTGGAAAGGAATAGGCTAAAAAGGCAATTAAGAGAAATAATCAGAAAGAACATAAACAGAATAAAAACAGGACAAGACATGGTTATTTTTGTAAACAAAACAAAGGAAAAAGAATTTTCTAGTGAAAAACTAGAAACAGATCTTTTTTCGGCACTGAAAAAAGCTCGACTAATAATTAGTATAAAATAACAAAATGTCATTTATTTTTGGGGAAACAATTTATCGACCAATCTACAATTTTTTGATTTTTATTTATAATATTATTCCCTATCCTGATTTTGGTATTGCCATTATTATTGTAACTTTAGTTTTGAAATTTCTGCTGATTCCACTAAGCAAAAAACAAATCGAATCCCAGAAAAAAATGCAGGAAATGCAACCAAAAATCAAAGAAATTCAAAAAAAACATAAAGATGATAAGGAAAAGCAAAGTCGAGCGCTGATGGAGTTTTATAAGCAAAATAAAACCAATCCTTTTTCAGGGTGTCTTCCAACAATTTTCCAGCTTATTTTTCTAATTGCGATTTATCAGGTACTTTTCAATATTTCTAGCGCCGGACTCCTAGTTGATCCAAAAGAATTATATTCTTTTGTTTCCAATCCCGGTCAAATTAACCAATATTTTTTAGGAATTATTGACCTTTCCAAAACAATAAACCTAAATCAATTAGACATTAAGATTGTTCCTCAATTGATATTGATCTTTTTAGCGGCTGGCGCGCAATATTTTCAAATGAAAATGATAATGCCCAAAGCAGTCCCCCCATCAGAAAATTCCACACCGGATATTTCTCAAACAATGTCTCGTCAAATGATGTATCTTGGGCCAATCCTAACTCTTTTTATCGGGATAAAATTTCCAGCTGGGCTGGCGCTTTACTGGCTTGTTTCTACGGTTTTTGCTATAATTCAACAAAGGAGAGTTTTGAAAAAAGAGAAAAATAAGAGTTAAAATGGCTCCGCATTAAGGATTATATGTTTATCATTAGTGCGTGGGTTTTATTAATATGGAAAATGAAATAATAAATGAAGAGACAAAGGAAAAAATTAAAAAAACAGTGGAAGAATTAGTTGAAAAAATGGGAATTGAATGCCAAGTTGAACCGGAAGAAATCAAAACAGAAGAGCAAACTGATCTGATTTTCAACATCCAAACCAAAGAGTCTAATTTTCTAATTGGTCAATACGGAGTCAATCTTCAAGCTTTGCAACATATTGCTAGAATAATTTTTCGTCAAAAAATCGAGAACAAAATAAATTTTTTGCTGGATGTTAATTCTTATCGGCAGGAAAAAAATGAATCTGTTTTGATTTTAGCGAAAAATGCAGTTAAGCAATCATTAGAAGAGAAGCGAGCGGTAACACTTCGTCCAATGTCGCCGTATGAGAGAAGACTTGTTCATATGGAGTTGGCAAAGAATAAACAAATCAAAACAGAAAGCACTGGTGAAGGAGAAGACCGAAGGGTGGTAATTAAGCCAGCTGATTTGGTTTAAAATTTATTAAAGAATTATTTTTTTCGAAATTAACTCGAACCCTAAAAATTATTACTAAAATTTTCCCTCAATCAACGGCGGTCGTAGGAAAATTTTAGATAATTTTTGGGTTCTCAAACAGAAATTTCTCAAAAAGATAATTCTTTAACTATAATTTTAACTTTTCGTATTTTCGTTTATTTCGCCCGCCTCGCGTCGACGAGCAATCGTCTTCGCGAGTCGAGGCGGGTAGTTCGTAAACTCTATGGTTATCGCCAGAAAAATAGCTTATAATGTTGTTTTTAGCAGTACTGCCAAAATTTTCTCGACAATTTTGGCGCTCGTTTCTATTGGCCTAATTACCCGATATCTGGGTCAAGAAGGTTTTGGCAATTATGCTACCGTGCTGGCTTTCTTATCTTTCTTCACTGCCATAGCTGATTTAGGACTTTATTCCACAGTTACGCGGGAAATTTCTCGTCCCGAAAATAATGAGAAAGAAATTATTGGGAATATTTTTTCTCTAAGAGCGATAATTTCATTATTTGTTTTTGTTTTTTCGCCGATAATTGTTTTTTTCTTTCCTTACCCAGCGGAAGTTAAGCAAGCGATTGTTATAGTGGCGCTGTCTTTTGTTTTTTCCTCCTCCTATCAAGTGTTAAATGGGATATTTCAAAAAAACTTGGCGATGGATAAGGTGGCAATGGCAGAGCTTTTAGGGAAAATTATCCAAGTAATATTTATTTTTTACGCGATTAAGTTTGAGCTTAGTTTTCTTTGGATAATTTTTTCGCTTTTATTGAATATGCTTTGCAGTTTTTCTTTGATTTATTTTTGGTCAAAAAAATATGTTTCTTTTTCCTTGAAATTCGATTTTATTTATTGGAAAAAATTTTTAAAAGAGTCATATCCGCTAGGCATTGCCGCTGTTATTAGTTTTATTTATTTTAAAATAGACACAATTTTGCTGTCTATTTTGAAAACTGGGGCAGAAGTAGGAATTTACAATGTGGCTTATAAAGTAATTGAAAATATAACTTTTTTCCCAGCCATGATAGCTGGTTTGGTTTTTCCAATAATATCCAAAAATATTTTTTCTGATAAAATGCGCTTTTATGATATTACTAACCGAACACTCAAAGTTTTTTGGATTATTATTGTTCCGCTGGTTGTTGGCACGCTGTTTTTAGCAGAGGGAATCGTTGAACTTATTGGTGGGCAAGGTTTTAGTGCTTCTGTAATAGTGCTTCGGATTTTAGTTTTTTCCTTGAGCTGTATATTTTTCAGTAATCTTTTTAATGTCGTTTTAATTTCTAGTAACAAGCAAAAAAAATTAATGTTTATTATGTCCTTGGCGGCAATTTTCAATGTGTCTGCCAATCTGATTTTTATCCCGCACTATTCTTATTTGGCGTCAGCGATTATTTCAGTAGCGACGGAAATGTTTGTGGCTTTGACAGCTTTTTATATAATCATCAAGGAGTTGAAATATTTTCCAAAAATAGAAAAGTTTTGGGCGATTTTATTAGCGGGATTTTTTATGACAGTTTATTGCTTTATCTTTAAGGAAATAAATTTTTTCTTATTGGCTTTTTCCGCTACGGCCGTCTACGGTCTATTTATTTGGATATTCCAAGTAGTTAAGACTGAAGAAATAATGAGCATAATTAGCAAAAAATAAAAATTTCTATGGATCAGCCCAAGGTTTTTGTGATAATCCTAAATTATAATGGACGGGCTTGTTTGAAAAAAGCCTTAGCCAGTGTTTTTCGAATGGATTATCCTAATTTTGAAGTGATCCTAGTGGATAATAATTCTACGGATGGATCTTTTGAAATGATTAAACGGGAATTTTCTAAAATAATCTTAATAAAAAATAGTGAGAATTTAGGTTTTTCTTCTGGTAATAACATTGGAATTGAATATGCGCTTGAACGCGGAGCGGATTATATCTGGCTTCTAAATTATGACACAGAAATTGAAAAAAATTCCCTAGATTTTTTGGTGGAAGAAATAGAAAAAAATGAAAGAATTGGGATAATTAGCCCAGTGATTTTAGTGGGCGATAGCAAAAAAATTTGGTTTTCTGGAGGAGAAATTGATTGGTTCAAAATGAAAAGCCAGCATCAAGAAAAGGAACTTCAAAAAAATAATTTCAATACGGATTATATTTCCGGATGCGCAATGCTTATTCGGGCGGAAGTTTTTCGGCGAGCAGGACTTTTTGATGAAGATTATTTTTTATATTGGGAAGACGCGGACTTTTCTTTGCGGGTCAAAAAAGCTGGCTATAAATTGGCAGTTTGCACTTCCAGCCGAATTCGTCACTACGAAAAAAGCCAAGAAAAAAAAGCCAGTAAAAGTTATTGGCTGGTGCTTTCTGGGTTGATTTTTTTCAAAAAAAATTCTCCTTTATTTTTGAAACCGTGGATATTTTTGTATGTTAGATTAAGAAAAATTAAAAACTGGAAAGAGAGAAAGTGCGAAAAAACAGCCCTGAATGAAGCAGTGGGCAGAGCGTATCAAGATTTTAAGAATATAATTTGAGTTCCTAAAGAATTAAAATTTTTGAAAAATTTTAATTCTTTAGGAATTTAACATATTATGATATCAATTATAATTGTTAATTATCATAGTGAAAAATATTTAATCAAATGTCTTTATTCAATATATAAACATTCTTTTAAGGAAGATTTTGAAATTATTGTAGTCAACAATGATCAAAAAGACAAAATAAAAGAATTAATTCAAAAATTTCCTGAAGTTAAAATATATCAAAACGAAAAGAATTTGGGATTTGGCGCGGGGAACAATGTTGGCGCTAGGATTGCCAAGGGGGATATTTTGTTGTTTTTAAACCCAGATACGGAAATTATTTCAAAAAACATTGAGGATATTTTTTCTTTATTTCAAAAAAATGATAAGCTGGGCATTATTGGAAGTCAATTGTGGCTAGATGATAATAAGATTCAACCTTGGAGCGTCGGATATGAAATTAGCTTACTTAATCTGATAAAAAATAATTTAGGATTAACGAGTGGCCAAAATATTTGGCAAGCAAAAGAAAAAGTAGAAGCTGATTGGGTTTCGGGGGCAGCACTTTTCATCCGAAAGGATACTTTTGAAAAAACAGGTGGCTTTGATGAAAAATTCTTTATGTATTTTGAAGATATGGATTTGTGCAAAAGAGTGCGCGCGCGAGGAAATATTATTTTGTATAATCCAAACTTTAAAGTTAGACACATAGGTGGCAGAAGTTATCCGGAAAAAAACTTTCAAAAAAAAGATTATTATAAGGCGCAAGAATATTATTTTAAAAAACATAGAAATTTTTTCGAATGGCTACTGATTAAAATGTTGGGTAAATTATTTTATGCAAACCATTGAAGAATATTATTTTTTCGGTTTACCTGCCTCGCCGGCAGGCGGGTAACTCGGCCGTCGAATTTCTTGCCAAAACTTTCGCCCCCGGTCAACAGCTGATAAGCCAAAGTTTTGGAGAAATACGACATTCTCAAACAGGATAAATCTCAAAAATAATATTCTTCAGTGACTTATTATGATATTTAATTTATTTTTATTTTTATGCTTTTATCTGCCTTTTCAAATCGCGCTTAATCCGGCGGTAGGGGTTGATTTGGCTTCGCTAAGAATTTTTATTCTAGTTTTATTTTTTATTTGGATTTGTAATAAGATAAAAAATAAAGAAAAATTAACTTTTGATGTGCAGACAATGGCCATCCTTCTTTTTCTTTTTTTGAGTTTTGTTTCTTTGTTTTTTGCTCAAAATTATATTTGGGGAGCAAGGAAATTACTCTACTTGTTTTCTATTTTTCCCTTGTATTTTGTAGCGAAAGATATTCTAAATAATAGAGAGAAAGTTATAAAAACGCTAAAAATCCTAGTTTTATCAGGGGCACTAGTTGCGACTCTGGGAATTGTACAATTTCTTTGCCAATTTTTTTGGAGTCATGAAGAGATTTTGAATTTTTATTTGAATTTCGCTGGTCCAATTTTCTGGGGAGATAATTTAGCACAAATGGTAGCCAAATATCCCAGTTTGTTTGTGGGTATTTCCGGGGATAATTATTTCCGTTCGATTGCCACTTTTCCTAATCCTCATTCCTTCTCGATGTTTTTAGGAATAATATTTCCGCTTCCGATAATTTTGTTTTTTATTTCGAAAGAAAAATTTCTCTGGGCATTTTCTTTTGCTGTTATTTTTTTCGCTAATATTTTGACTTTCTCGCGGGGCGGGTATGTGGCAATTGCATCAGGATCGGCAATTTTTTTGCTTATTTTTTATAAAAGAATGGCGTGGAAACATAGAGTGGCGACTTTTTTCGGAATGATATTTTTTATTTTGATGTTTACTGTGCCTAGCCCAATTTCACAGAGATTTGTTTCCAGTTTTGATTCAGCGGAAGGATCAAATATAGGACGGCTTGAAATGTGGCAAAAGTCCTTAGAAATAATTTTAGAAAAACCCTTTTTTGGAACGGGTATCGGTAATTTTTCTTTGGAAGTGGATGATAAAATAAATTATCGAAATCCAATTTATGCCCATAATACTTATTTGGATATTGCGGTTGAAGAAGGGATTACGACCAGTTTGGTTTGGATTTTTATTTTGCTGATAACGCTTTGGAACTTTTGGATTTTTTCCCAAAAGGATATGATTTATAGCGGATTTTTTGTGAGCTTGATTATTTTTTCCGTGCATTCATTAGTGGAAACCGGTCTATATTCCCCAATCGTACTGGCGTTATTTCTTGTTGTTATTAATTTATATCCCAGATATGAAAAATAGGAAAATATTAGAAAACTTAATTTACTTAGCGATATTTCTCATTCCGCTATATTTAGTCAGAATAAAAATTGGTTTTTTGCCAACCAATGCTTGGGAAATAATAATCGCGGGAATTTTTTTGCTATGGTTTTTTTCTGACAAGGGAAAAAAGATAAGCGGAGAATTTTTTAAAAAATATAAAAAATATATTGGAGCGACGAGCTTGATTTTTGTGGGAATTTTAACAGTTACTTTTTTTTCCGGCAATAGTACAGTATCTTGGGGAATAATAAAAGGCTGGTTTTTGGTGCCGATACTTTTTCTTTTTCTTGTGGGGAAAATAATTCCCAAAGAAAAACTGACCAATGTTTTTAGCGTTTATTTTTTTTCGGCAGTTGGTGTGGCTATTGTTTCACTGGGATATTATGGGCTAGGTTTTTTAACTTACGACGGTCGTTTGGCTGGCATATTCAATTCGCCAAATTATCTGGCGATGTATTTGGCGCCGGCGATTATCATTGTGCTAGAACAAATTAAGGTGGAAAAAAATAAAAATTACGCCATAGGTTTTGGTTGGATAATTATTTTAGGCACTTTTTATCTGACTTATTCTTATGCGGGATGGTCTTCAGTAGCAGTGAGTTATATAATTTTAAGCCTAATAAAAAATAAAATTGAAATGAAAAAAATTATCCTAGTTATGATAATTATTTTTGTATTTTTATTGTCCCAGTGGAATAGCAAGAAAATGACGGATTTATTATTTTCTGATACAAGATCTTCTTTGGCTTCTCGAGTGATGATTTGGAAAGCCTCAACAAAGATGCTGGAAAATAATTTTATCTTTGGTATCGGACCAGGGAATTTTCAAAAAAATTATTTAGAATATCAAAAATTTTATCCGCCTTATTTGGAATGGGCAGTGCCACACCCAAATAATTTATATTTAGCTTTCTGGCTTTCTGGCGGAATTCTAGGCCTGGTGGGTTTTTTGAGTCTGGTGTTTTTTTGGTTAAAAGATATTTTTGTAAAAATAAAAACAGAATCGAATGAAATTCTGTTTATAACTTTAGGAATTATGCTGATTATTTTGCTTCACGGAATTTTTGATACGACTTATTTCAAAAATGATCTGGCGATTATCTTCTGGTTGAATTTTTTGGTGCTGAAAGACTAATCTGGAGACAACTTGGAGACTAAATCTCCAATTGGAGATTTAGTCTCCAAGTTGTCTCTTCTACAAAACTATTTTGTATAATTTCCCATCTTTTTTGTTGACGAAAAAAATCAAACTTTCATCAGTGCTGGCGAAAAAATCGGAGGCGTCAAAAGAATCCGAGATGTCTTTTGTTTCCAGCAGGCGGGTTTTTTCGCTCGTAGTAATGTTGATTTTCCAAAAAGTGTCGGTGGTGGTGAATTTTCCCAGTTTATAATCATTAGGCAAAATTGAATTGTCCGGAATGTTTCCTGGCAGAGCGCAATAAATATTTTCGTTGTCTTTTGACCAAAGACATTTGGAAACAAAAGTTGGTAGTCCCAGATTTTTGTATTCTCCACCGTTGTAGTTCATTACTCCTAGTTGCATTTTAGTTCCGCCTTGGGCGTCTGTTTGGCTAGTTAAAACTCGGTTGCCAGATTGATTCCAAAGATAATCCGCACCGAAGTAGTTTTGAGATAATGTTTTTGTATTCTCGCCGATTAGAGACATAGACTGAAAAAGAGTGGGATAATAAGCATCGCCGTTATTCCAAAAGGAAATAAGTCCGGACAAGGGAATTTGGGAAAAAACAATTTTATCGTGAGGCAAATCAAGTAGTTTTTTCCAATTACTTCCATCTGGAGCGGAAATGTTGAGTGAACCCCGGTTGTTTTTTGAATCGAAATATTTGTAAATTATTCTGTCGGAAGATGCAAGCCAAGAAGTGCAGTTAATATTTTTGTTTAAGAATATAAGTTGGTCTTTGGGGCGATCAAAAAGCAAAAGATAATCTGTTTTATGATTTTGTCCGATTTCAAGGAGAGCTTTTGATTTATCTGGAGACCAAATTGCTCCAATGAGATTGATAATTTTTTTAGTAGTGAGTTTTTTAGTAGTTTTTCCAAAAAAATCAATTTCTTTCAGTTCGCCGGAAAGAGAATAATACCAAATAGAATTTTCATCCGGAGAAAGAACGGGGGAAAGAACGGATTCTTGAGAAATGACGGAAATTTTTGCTTCAGGGGCAGGTTTATCGTCTGGATTTTCCAAAGAAGAGGGTGGATTTTTTGCAATTGACGACTTATTTTCCACTGGCAAATTTTTTTTGAAAGACAGCATATAAATACCCCAAAAAAGCGTGGAGAGAAAAAGAAAAAACAGAGATAAAAAAAATATTTTTTTAAGAATGGACATAAAAATTTATTTATTTGGATCAGCAGTGCTGGTTGTATCGCAAGAGAAAGTATACCAATTTTCTTGTTCGATGTCTAAGTTTTTAATATCATAGGCAAGAATCCACATTACGGAATTGACAATCAGCCAAGCACCCAAAACTATAGTAAAGCCTGTGAGACTGGTGGCGAGAAAGCTTTTGGCGCGTTTCATCATTTCTTCGTCTCCGGAAGAAATGATATACATCACTCCCGCAATGAAAATTCCCACCGCAGCGACAGTGATGAGGATAGTTTTAAACCAAGAAAAAATATTGAAAATTCCAATAATAAGGTGGCAAAGCGTGCAAGGAGCCATTTCTTCCGCTTTTCCTTCGTTTAATCCACAAGGCACAAGTCCAGCGGAATAAGTCGAAAAAACTGGCAAAAAAATTCCAATAAATAACAAAAAAATAAGGAGTTTTATTTTAGTTGACATAAGATTTTTTTATTGACCTTTATATATCCCATTACCTTTCCACGCGTAATGGATTGATTCATCTAGTTCTTGTGGGTCATAACAACATTGAAATTTTAAACTTCCTGGACAATCTACACTTGGGGCAAGAGAGCCACTACCGCTTGTGCCATAGCCACTATTATAGCCAGCAAAAATTTTGACAGGATCATCATCATGATTTGATGCATTATCTTTTATATATTTGGCGGCTGCTTCTATGGACGCAGTATTATTTGAAACTAGTTCTGAGCAGGAAATTCCTGCTGTATCAGGTTTGAGTTGCATTATCCCACAACATTCTGCTGACGAATTTTCTGCATTTGAATCTGTTCCACAAGATGATTCTAATTGGGCTATTGTTCTTAATATTTCTTTTGAAACTCCATTAACATCATTAGGAATTAAGTTTTTGCAAGTAGAACTGGCGCTTATTGTTGGTGATTCAGAGAAATCAATAGGAACTTTAGAAGTTGGATCTGGGCAAGCGGCATTATAACCCGCATATTCGCTTGTGCCGGTAGTTCCTGTTTCGCCAGTGGTAGTACCACTAGTTATTGATTTAAATTTCACTAAATCTGGATTAATTGTCCAAAGTAGAACATAAGAAACTAGGGCTAAAATTAGTCCGGCGATGGCATCGAAAATAACTCCTTTGGCTTTGCCGGTTTGGGCGGTGTTGCCGGCGGAAGTGAGATACATATATCCGCCAATCATAATCATAAACATCGCCGAAACTCCAATAGCGCCAAGGCCAAATTTATAAATGTTCATCAAATAGGTCGGAAAATCAGCCGGATCCTCAAACCCCGGAATTTTTTCCATCGGAACATATGTATCCGCTGCCAAACAAAAAGCAGGAATTAAATTTAAAAATAATAAAGCTAGAAAGAATATTTTAATTTTTGTTTTCATTGGGTTTGTTTTAGTTTTTAGTTTTCTTCTCGCGAATTAATTGGTGCGGAGAATGAGAAAATCAATTTAGTGGTGAATAAAATTAGGGAAATGGTAAGGATTATTCGCAGAAGAAAAGCGAGATAACTGGGAACAGAGGAATAGACAGAAGCGAAGATTTTTTTGGCCGGTCCTTGAGTAATTTCCTCGGCATCCATCATAGTGATGATAGCTTCATCTGCAATGGTTTTTTCGTAAAACTGATTATAAGTCACGCCCCAAATATCTTTGAGCGCTTTTTTCACTAAATTTTCTTGAGTGTAAAGAGTGCCGACTGTTATATTATAGCTTTCCCCTTGAATTTCTTTGGGAGGCAAAGTGAGAATTCCTTCGCTATCAATTGTAAAGCCATATAGATCAGCATTGGAAGCAGAAATATTTTGGCCGTCGATATTCCAGCTATAACTTTCTGGCGAAGCAGAAAAGCCTGTAACTTCCGCTTCCAGTTTGATGTCAGAATCATTTCGTGCCCAAAAATTAAGTTTGCTATAATCGGTAAATTCTTGGCTATTTACATCAAAATATTTGCCTAAAACATTTCGATGGCAAATATCACTAGAATTGGTTTTTGGACAAACATCATCAACAAAATTAATCTCAATTTCTGGATCAACGACTTTGAAAATTTTGGTCAAATTTATTTTTTCTCCTTCTGCGCTGGTAGCAGTAAAGCCGATAGTATATTGCTCGCCGATTTCTTTGAGAATTGGAAAATAGGCGGTGTTAGTTTGTTTTTCTGGATTACAATTATCAAAAAAACAAAAAGAATAAGAGATTGGCTTACCGTCAATGGTCCAAAGAAAATCTGTTATGCCGGACGGAAAATTATCTTCGTCCTCTGCTGGAAAAGACAAGCCAATTATTTGACTTTTTGTTACGGGACAAATCGCTCTATCTATATTATTTGTTGTGCAAATTTCTTCGTCTAGCTTAAGATTTACTCCGGAAGGATTTTCCTCAACAGAACGGATAGAATCTGTTTCGGCCAAAACACTGTGGGTGCTTATTTGGTCATTTGCATCCATAGAAATAATGGGGATGATAATATCTTGTCGGCTGGAGCGTGGATATTCTTCGCCGACATTTTCCGTGACCGTCAAAAGAATGCGCAGATATTTTTTTGGTTCATTTAAAGCTAATTTAAATTTGAAAGTATCAATGCCTAGTCCAGTTGTCTGGGTGGATTCTTTCAAATCTGATTTTAGCAAAGGAGTTCCCCAGTCATTAGGATTCACTTCATCACTGGAAAAAACCTGCCAGTTGTATTGCAAATAATTATTATCTTTGGCGTTAGGAATAGAAGATTGGATTATCAAAGTGTCTCCGCTTTCGCCAGAAGAATCATTGATTGGATTGGTGGGAGAATAAGAAAGGCTGATATCAAGTTTGTCGCTTCCAGCGCTATTTTCTTGGGGAGAAACTAATGCGTCGTAAAGAAAATCGTTAAGATCAGAAGGTTTTTCTATAGATCCGATATCGTCATTACTAATATCAAAGTCTCCCACCATATTTTCTATTTCAGCTGAATTGGAAACCTCTGTTTCATCGCTTATTATGGTGGTTGGATCAGCGGAATCTGTTACTACTGTTTGAGTGGTAATGGTCGTTTCAATGGTAGCTATTTCATTGACAATGTTTGATAATTCTTCAAGAGTGGTGACGGTGACAGTTGTTGTTTGACCGACTTCTGGAGTATCTTCAGTAATAGTAGTGGTAGTGGTAGTTTGGGGATAATCATTGCCAATATTATTATCAGCATCAAGAGTGTAATTTCCTTTGTTCATTGCCCACATAGTTTTATATGAAGAGTCTTCAGTTTGGGTTGGTTCGGTGGAAATTCCTTCCACTACTACGCCGACCTTGTCGCCTTTTTGATAATTCCAAGAAAAGGTCAAAACGCCCAGTCCGGCAACATTAGCTTCATCGGAATGGCCCAAATTGGCAGTGTCATTGCTGTTGGGATCAGTATGCCAGAATTTTTCTTCATCTCTGCCAAAATCATCATCGCCGGTTTCTTCATCTAAATCAATTTGGTTGCCGTCTTTATCGATAAAATTTTCATATTCAGCGTGAGCAAAAAGATGCTGTTCTGTTTTATTATCACCGCAACTTGGCAGAGCATATTCTTCTCCTGTTTTTATATCATGAACATAACAATATGCCGTCTTACCTTCTTGATCATTGCCACCGGAAAAAGCATCATAACTATCATTGTTGCTGTCAGTACTGGATGAATAGTCAACACTAGTATAATCAAACCCGCCATTAACAATGATTCTCATAGCTTTTATTTTGTAATCTTCTATATCAACTTCGCCGTCATTATTCAAATCACATTCTGAATTATATGTATAATCATCGTCATCTGTTTCCTCATCAGTGCAATTTGCTGTTTTTAAAAACCAAGTGTAATACAGTTCTTCTGGATTGTTGAGAAAATAGCTGGGAGAAGCGGTGACAGTTACTTTCTCCCCTTCGTCTGGATTAGCTGGATTGAAAAAAAGCGTAACTTGGGGAGGAGTCTTTTTTTTGTTGGCGACATTGAAAGTTTGGGCGCCGTATCTCACTTGCTCTTTGTCCACGCCGAGATCGGAAAAAATTTTATCTATAAATTCAGTAGGTGATTGGACGCCCATAATTTTGTTTACATCAATAGCCCAAGCAGTGCTGATTGGAGAAAGAAACAATGTAAGGATAAGTAAAATGTGGGAAAGAATATTTATTTTTTTGGTTTTTTTATTTTTCATTTTAAATGATAAATTATAAAACTATCTAAAATTAAAATTGACAGTAAGGAAAAAATCCAAGAATAAAAAATTGATCGGCTCTTATATACAATTATACCAGAAGTTAGAGAAATTACGAGAGTGGGCGCCATTTGCCAAAAAGAATTTTGTGAGATTAGAAGTATCACTCCTACAAAAATAATAAATTGCAAAAAAATCGCCAAAAGGCCAATTTTTCTAGAAAAATAAAGTAAAATAAAGCCTCGCCAAAAAAATTCTTGGATAAAAACAAACATATTAGCCACTAAAATCTCATAAAACAGGAAAATCCAAAAGTTATGCACAATATAGGAGGAAAGAAGATAATTGTGGTTAAAATCGGTAAACTGATAAAGAAGATAAAAAATTATCAGATTGACAAGAAACATCAAAGCTCCCCAAAAAAATCCAATTTTTTTGTCATTTAATACCAAACCTAGTTCCGATATTTTTCTTTTTAAAATTAATTTATAATAAAGAATCGGAATAATAACTAAGAAAAAAATATTGCTCGTGAAAAGTTGGGCAGAATTTTTTGTTGGAAAAAAAACAGATAAAGCTAGACAAAAAACAATCACCAAAGAAGTGATGACAGTTTCTTTATTTTCCAGCAGAAAAGAGGATAGATTTTTTTTAGGATAATGTTGCATGGTTTTTTGGAAACTTTGGAGACTAAATCTCCAATTGGAGATTTAGTCTCCAATTTCCAGTTAAGCGTAGCTTTCTTGGGCTTGCATTTTTTCTTGGTTCTTTCTTCTTTTGGATAAAATTCTAAGATAAATCATAATTACAGTGGCCATTGTAACAGGTAGAAAATCTATACCGGGTAGAAGTTCTATGCCAGCTCCGCCAAAAAGTATCAGTAGTATCCAGAATCCTCCCCCTCCGCCCGACATAATGGTCAAAAGGATCATAAAGCCGATAAAGATAAAAATCAGAAAGGTCATAATTATTACAAGAAAATAACCTATGCCAGTTAAGGAGATTAAATCGAGTAAATCCTTAAATCCGGCAGCACCAAGAGCGACAAAAATAGCCGAATCGGAAAATTTCATTTGGGAAATCGGTGGTAGAATTTTTTTGGCTAAATTTCCCAAAGAACGGCGGGGTTTTTGGGGCGATTTTTCTTTTTCTGAATCACTCGCCTCTTTTTCTTTTTCAGCTTGGTCAGTTTGCCGTTCATTATGAAGATTTTTTTGTTTTTGTGGGTCGTAAGACATAGTTTTACTAAATACGAAATAAACGAAATACTAAAATTATTTTAAATTAACTATTCTTTTAAAACAGGCACCTTTTTTGGTAAAAGTAAGTATTATTCCGAGCTTTAAATGCGTGGCTCTAAGATACCTATAAACTTGATCTATATCTTTTTCAGAAATGAAATCCTTTTGTTTTATTTTCAAAACAATTTTATCAAAAAGCAAAAAATCTAAAATATAAACTCCCAAAGTTTCATCCTTGTATTTCAAATTGTATCGCAACTGTTCTTTAAATTTAAAATTTCTTTCTTTAAAATTAGTTGCTAGCGCTTTCTGATAAATATTTTCTTTATGACCAAATCCTAATTTCTTAAAAACATCGAAAGCTATTCCCATTATTTCATAACATTCATCAGCATAAATCAAATCAATTTTCTTTATCATCTTTAGTATTTAGCTTATTTCGCCAGCCTCGCGTCGACGAGCAATCGTCTTGCGAGTCGAGGCGGGTATTTAGTAAAACTTATTCTTCTTCCAACTCTTTCTTAGCTTTTTCAATTTCCAGTAGTTGCGAGGGATCGGTGGTGATTATCTGGTCTTCGGAATAGGAAGCGACAACCTTAATGGCGACATGTTTGGTGCCGGCGAAAAAAATTCCTTCTCCTACATTTGATTCTAAAAGCAAAAATTTTTCTTGATCGGTCAGGTAAAAGGTTTCACTGATGACATCAACAGCGGCTGGTGATTGTTTCAAAAGCAGTTGAATAGAGGAATTTGTCACAATCGCTTTACCATAGCGAGAACTCAAAAAGTCATTAACATCTTGAGTGACGGTGGTGAGGCCCGTATAATATTTTCGACATCGTTTAGCAATACCGAACATAAAAGAAGCGGCGTCATCATATTTCATCATTACCCAAGCTTCATCCGCCAAGACAATTCTTTTTTTGAGAGTGGTGCGCATTTCATTCCAGATAAATTGCATCACAATATACATCGCAATTGGTCGAAGTTCTTCTTCCATATCGCGGATATTGAAAACCATCATTTGATTGTCCACGCTCACATTGGTGACATTATTAAGAAAGCCAGAAAAAATTCCCTCTGTATATTTTTCCATTCGAATGGCCAAATTTTCTCCGCCATCCATACTGCGCAAAATTTGATACAAATCAGACATTGTCGGATAAGATTCTTTGGAAAGAGCATTGAAATCAGTTTGAGGAGAAATGTCGCGGACAGCATAAGTTTCTTTGATGGCTCGGCCCAAGATTGAATCTTCTTCGGGGGTGATGTTGCCCAGCATAATATGCAGTAGCCCCAAAAGATTGGCGATGTTGTTGCGAAGGACATCTTCAGGATCCTCGTCTTCTTTGATGTGCGGAAGGTCAAATGGGTTGAGATGATTATTAGAATTGAGGGAAATTTTTATAAAAGTGCCATTGACAGTTTCGCACAAATGTTTATATTCATTTTCCGGATCAATTATGATCACATCCGTTCCCATCATTAGTGAGCGCAAAACTTCCAATTTTATCGTATAACTTTTTCCAGCACCAGATTTAGCAAAAACTACCATATTGGCATTTTCCATTTTGAAACGGTCAAAAATAATCAAACTATTGTTATGGCGATTTATGCCATAAAGAATGCCTTCATTGGAAGAAAGGGTGGAAGAAACAAAAGGGAAAGTGGTAGAAAGCGGAGCGCTGTTCATACTACTTCCAATATCCAATTCGTCATTTGCCAGCGGAAGAGTGGAATTGAAGCCTTGTTCGGATTTGAAAATGGCCGGCTTAACATAAACCAGTTGGGCTTCCAAAATTGCTTCGATGGAACGGGAGATGTCGGATAATTCTTTTTCATTTTCACCGTAGGCAGTGATGTAGAGCCCAAAACGGAAAAACTTTTCCGTGCCTTGCTGGAGATTACTTCGCAATTCATCAATATCTTGTTTGGCTGTTTCCAAGGCTGGGTCGTTGATCATCCCTTTTTCTTGTTCAATGTGAATTTGGGATTCAACACGGGTAGCATTTTTTTTGAGATCTTTCAAAATATCATAAGTTTCAATGGGGTGGATGAACATTGAAATATCAATCGGTAGATCAATGTTTATAATGGGAGAAAACCAATTACTGTTGAGAAATCTTGGATAAGCCACCACAAAAATAGTTTGTGCTAAAGTTTCTCCCACGCGAATAAATCTAGGCATTATTTTTATCGCAGCCGGTGCCAAAAGATCATTGAGACGAGAAACGCCTTCTTGATAATATTTTTCCGACTCCAAAATTTCATTTTTCGGCTTAGCCGGCTTGACGGGTGCGTTGGAGGAAGGAGTGTTTTTTTTGAATATATTTAACATAATTTCTTTATGAACTACGAAATGAGCGAAATACTAAATTTTACTAAATACTAAATAAACTAAATACTAAAAAAACAATTCTTTCGTATTTCGCTTATTTCGTATTTAGTAAAGGACTATTTCGTTAGTTCTAATTTACTCACATCTTTCAATCCGGTGGCGTTGAAAATTTCCGGATTGTATGAATCAAATAACAATTCAATTAGTTCTTCAGTCTTGAGGGGAACAATGCGCAGACCGATGCCAGACAAAGCGGCGATGATGTGATCAATTCTTTGGAGGAGTTGATTTTTATAAGTTTCAAAATTCTCTCTTTTTTCTAAAATGTTTTTTTGGGGGTTCCATAAACTGCCAATGTTAGAGAAAAAACTTTTTTTTTTATTTTCAATCGGTGAAAATGGCACGATGATGTAGAAATTTTTTTCCATAATATCCGAGCCCTTGACTAATTGTTCAATGAAATTTTTATACTCGCTAAGTTGAAGTCGGAGAAGTTCGCTAGATTGAGTTTTTTCTTTGCTAGTGATAAATTCAAAATAATTTCGCATATCTAATTTTCTTGAGCTGATCAAAATTTGCACTGGAAAATCGACGGAGTTGAGAAAATTTTGATATTGAGAAATGATAGCTTCTTGTTCGTCAGTGGATTTTAGATCAAAATTTATAGCGGACACAGCCAAAATGGAACGCAGAGCGCCCGATTTCAAAACAATCACATCATCTTTCACTTCGGCTACATCCAAATATTTTTGAGTAGGTGAAGATGATGGTTCGGTGGAGAGTTTTTTTGAGTGTAGAAATTCCATAAATGTTTTACTAAATACGAAATAAACGAAATACTAAATTTTACTAAATACTAAGTTTTACTAAATACGAAATAAACGAAATACGAAAGAATTTTTTAGTATTTAGCTTATTTCGTATTTAGTAAAGCCTATTTCTGATTTAGTCTTTTCGCCAATTCTTCTAATTTTTTATTATCTAAAACTTTTCTTTTGACAATAATTTCTTCGGTTGTTTTTTCAGTTTTTTTGACTGCTTTCATACTATCATAATATCGCTTCCAAACATAGATTTTTGGTTTTAGAAAAAAATTTACGCCTGACATCAAAAAATTCAAAAGGGGTTGGTTGTACGGTCGGTAAAATGCCAACGCACCAAAAATTCCCAGTGTGATGAAAGCCAGCGGAAGAAAAGTGGAAAAAGTGAGCGTGCTCCAGAAAATCAAAAGCAAAACGCCGGCAATGCCCAGCCAGCCAAGTTGCTTGGCGGTAAGTGGACCAACAATCTTATCTTCGATGTCGATGAATTGTGGGACGTTAAATAACATTTTATTGTTTTACTAAATACGAAATAAACGAAATACTAAATTTTACTAAATACTAAGTTTTACCAAATACGAAATAAACGAAATACGAAAGGATTTTTTAGTATTTAGCTTATTTCGTATTTAGTAAAGCCTAGTTTTTTAAATTGACAACATTTCCCGGCGGGACTGGGTCATGGCGGAGTTTTTGGGAGGAGATATGTAAGGGTTCGGGACCTTGAGGCGTTTTTTGCTGTTGGATAGTTTGTTTTTCATAAGGAAATTTTTGTGGAGAACTGAAACTCAAATTGGCGGTGTTTCTTTTTTGGGTGGCTGTTCTTTCTTCTTCGAAAATATCTTTGGGTTGAGTTGCTTGTGGTTTGGCATTATATATTTCTTGAAAGGGAGATTTTGGTTGCGATAAAACAGAATTATTATTGCTCGTTGTTCGTTGCTCGTTGATTATTGTTCTTTGATCATTGATTCTTGCTCGTTGTTCATTGTTTATTGTTCTTTGAATATTGTTCACTGTTCCTTGTTCACTGTTCCTTGTTTCGTGTCTCGGGAAAATTATTTGGCTGGTGTTGATGTTGATGTCCACGGGTGAGTTTTCATCATAAGCTTTCAAAAGATAGGAAAGCTTTTCTCGATCCATGGAATTTAGCAGTCGGGCATTTTCGTTTCTAAAAAGATATGTTCCACGATCCATGGCGCTATGCGACTCATAGCCAAGACTAAAAGTATAATCGGAAAGCCAATTATTGATCGACGGCCGGACCGGTTCTGGGAAATTTTTTAGCTTAATTTTCGCCGAAGTAAGTAGTTGTTCGCCAAGAGGGGGGAATTTTTGAATGGCGCTGGAAAGGGGTAATTTTTCCAGCTGGGCTTGGTAGGCTTTTTCTTGAGAATCATCGTTGATTATTTTTTGGATAATAACTTCAGATATTTTTTGCGCCGTGGCAAAATCAACATTCATTTCTTTGGATAATATCTGCGGAAAATCTTGTAGTTGAATTTCTCCAAAATAAAAACTGCGAATAGCCCGGGAAATTTTTCTTGATGATTCAATAGATAAGGAAAAATTTAAACATAGTTTTCTTATTGTGATAGCTATATGTTCTGAAATTAACAAATCTTTATTATCTTCTGAAAGCAGATCAAATTTCTCCCATCTTTCTAAAATTTCTTCACTAGAATCATCTCTCCCAGTATATTTAGAAACCATCATAGGAAAATAACAACTTCTAATTATTTTTGTTTGAGTATCTAACATTATATTTTTTTTAAATATTTTGTTTATTTATTTCTTCTTGTGCTTTTCTTGCTCTTTCTTTTTGTATGTCTTCATGTGATTGTTTGAATTCATTTTCATTATCCATTCTTTCTTGATTTTTTTGTTTCATTTCTCTTTGAATATCTTCATTGCTTCTAGCGGATTGAGATGTTTCATCGCTATTTCTTTTTTCAGTTGGCGCTAAACCCGCATCAGCCCATTGTTTTTTATTGACGCCTTTTAGATTTTTGAAAATATCTTGATGAGTGGGGTAATGTGACGCAATATTTTCTTTGATATATTCTTTGACAAATTCACTTTCTTCTAATGGCTTACCCTTTTCGTCTTTTGGCATTAGATTTATTTGAGAAGCCCATTTCTTATTATCAAGCTTATCAAAATGTTCATTGTAAATGTCTTGTTTTTCATTATAATTAAGAGGTTTTCCTGTTTTTTTCTCTTCCTCCTCAATTTTAGCTTTAGCAACAAAGTTAATATGTTTTTCTTTTGCTTTATCATCAAATATTTTTTTGAAAACAGGATCATTGCCGATAGCTGTGGAAGCTTTTTTGAATTGTTCATAACTTTCAAAACTATGATTTTCAGCTATTTCTAGAGCAGCAGCTTTTTGTTCTGTTGGATTCGTACTTTCCAATTTTTTATAAACAGAATCTTTATCAATAGCGCCTTGATCTTTCCAATCTTTTCTAAGTTTATTTGCTCTTGTTCTTTCTAGTTCAACTTTAGCCTCTGTCCAACCCTTTCTACCATCTTTAAATACTCCACCAAATTTTGCTTCTCTTGCTTCTTGTGCGTCAGATCCGCCATAAAGAGGCACTTTTCCACCAAATAATTTTCCAGTTTTTCTGAAATTTTTCCAGCCCGCTTGTGCTCCACCTGGGATACCAGACATTTTAGCAACTTTCCAAGGTGCTCCTGCTGTCCACTTCCCTGCCCCTTTCATGAACCCTTGCGCTTTGCCGACGACCATGCTGGCGCCGGCGATGCTCATTGATTGAGCGACACCGAGACCGAGCCAAAGAAGGACGATCGGGATGGCAAAAAAAGACATATTAGCAATTAATTCTGGAATTGTTGAATTTGCGGTGGCGATTTTTTCCATAGTAGCTGTTCCTGTGCTTCCAATCTCATTCATTAAATATGATGCAATATACATCATAAAAAGCATCACTGGTCCAAAAAAAGCATAACTGAAAAGTTTCTTCCACCAGTCACTGGCATAAGAAGAAAGTGGTGGAATGGCAGTGCCGACAAAAGCCAGCGAAGAAAAAACAATTAAAATTGCCAAGGCAATGGTGCGAATAAGGAAAAGAACGGAAATAGTCAAGATAGTTACGGTGAAAATAAAAACAAAAATAACGGCTGCAAGTAGAGCTGTTCCGGCATTGCCTAGATTTTGATAAAGAATTCCCGGTAATTTAGCGGCACTGGCAAAACCAACCATTATTTTTCCATCTTCAATGGGAATATCTAAAGCGCTGGCAAAATAAAACATCATCATATTGGAAATATCGATGATAAATCGAGAAATTGGGAAGCTAAAATTGACTAAAAGCGCCATAAGGACAATCATTAATAGTGTTTTTTTGTAGCTGTATTTGTCAATTTGAAAAACGGTGGCAAAAGCGGAAAAAAGCAAAAACATAATAAAGAAAACATTTAGCGTATCGCGCACTAATGTCCAAGCGTTGTAAATTGCTTTACTACTAAGAATAGTAGTAATGTTATCAGGAACCATTATCCAGCCAAAGAGAGCACTAGCTAATTGCATTAGCCATATAAAAAAATTAAGAAGCATAAGGAGAGAACAGTCTACTGGGTGGGATACCCAATCTGTGCCGGAACAAGAGGTGG
Source organism: Candidatus Moranbacteria bacterium CG23_combo_of_CG06-09_8_20_14_all_35_22 (assembly GCA_002772115.1). Classification (GTDB taxonomy): domain Bacteria; phylum Patescibacteriota; class Minisyncoccia; order Moranbacterales; family UBA2206; genus UBA2206. The sequence goes on along the minus strand of PCRW01000053.1, from coordinate 9,906 downwards.
ATTTTCCAGATGTCGGTACTGTTTTGGTAGGACTAAAATCGCCAGCTTTATCAAATAAACAATACTGTTGTGTAAAATAACCATCACCTTTAGCTATTAAATCTTCATTGCATTCATTTTTTGTTGGATTTTTACATATGTCAAAACATTCACTAGATTTAATTCCTTCTTTTTTATAGCCAAAACTATCTAGAGGTGTATACCATGAACATTTATAAGAACAATCACCAATATCATCTGCATCATCTGCCTTTGCCTTCTCCCCTTTCCCAAACCCAAAACCAAACACTAGAAGAAAAAAGATTACTAGGAATATTTTATAGGTATTTGTTTTTATGTGGGTTTGTTGAGACATGTGTATTATGGAATTTTCAATTTTCAATTTTCAATTATTGCATAGAATTTATTATTTTTTGGAAAATCATAGTAAGCTCTTGACATTCTTTCCAGAGAATTCTTATTTCTTCTTTTCTTTCAGGCAGACATTCTGATGACATCCTTAGCCAATGTTTTGTTTCTTGACATTCTTTTTTACAGATAAAAATTTTATTCTTAAAATCTTTTTTAGAACTGGCATTATTAGCTTCGCAATAATTAGCGCCAATACTTGTTCCCGATCTTATTAGTTGGTTTAAGATTGGTTTTGTTATAATATCTTGTTGAGATGTTTTACAAAATTTTATGATTTCTATGCCGAAATCTCCAGTTCTTTTTTCTAAATCGTATTGTTTTGAAAATTTTATCATTGAAAAATGAAAATTGGTTGAAAATTGTAAATTGATAATTGTAAATTGGAATTTTTTCTAGTTGCTAAATCTCGCTCCTGGGCCGTCTTCCTCAATGGCGCTGTTGACACTGGAATTGTAGCGACTTTGGGAGGAGGAATTTTTGGAGATTGATCTTTGAACACTGGAAAATCCTTGGGTGATGGAACGGCTGATCATTTGGGAAACTAAAGAAGAAACTAATTCAGAGATACTAGAAGCAGAAGCAAGGGCTTTATTAGGTATGTCTTGAACATTGGCCATTGTTTCTTTGACTAAAATACCGGGACTAGTTTCTGTACCGGGGAAACCTTGGTTGGCTATGGCTTTACTTTGAACTTCAAGTTTATTATTCTCAAAAACTTTTTGTTGTTCGGCCTGAACGGCTATATCAAAAGCCCATGGGTTATTCACGCCGGAAAGATAAAGTTCCATATTTTTCAAATTTCCACTGTCAAGCATTTGCGATGGGTCGCCTTCATAAGTAACTTGGGGAACATCCTCATCACTTAGCGGTTTGACAGATTGGCTAAGATCAGCGGAATAGTTGGCTGGACCGGTAAAACCTTCCGTGGAATAGCCGGAATAAGTATTTTTTCCACGCGTCATTTGGCTCACATAATCATTCATATAGATGTTGGTTTGGTTCATTGGCTCATTAATCAGATAATCTTCCCAATTAGTGATGAACACTGGCTGGCCGTTGTTGCCTTGTCCGGCTAGGTTGTCAATTTGAGAAATCAATGTGGTAATAGATTGTTGCCTTATACCACTCACAAGTGATTCAGTAATTAAATTCATTATTTCAGTTAGTCCGGTTTGGATGCCGGGATCTATTGCTGGCCAAAGAGCCGCTTGAGTTTTAGAAATATTAAAAAAACAAAAAAACACCAGTAAAAAAACAGTCAAGATTATTTTTTTTGCAGTTTTATGTTTAGAATAAAATAACATAGTAGTATATTTTTAGCTTCCAAAAATATCTCCATCAATGCCTTGATCTTCCAATCTATTTTGAACTTCTTTATCATCAATGCCATATTCTTCTAGTCGATTTTGAATTTCATTATAAAAATTATTGATACTTTCGACGAAACTTCCAATTTTGGAATAGTTAGATAAATTAGCCAGCGGGTCAGTTGGATCAAGTTTGATGGAATTTTTCAATTTTTGGGCATAAAGAGCGTATTGCAGAGCTTTGATTTGCGTATCGGCCATATCTTCCGGCACTTCCACTTCTTTCAATTGTTCATTGATTTTTTGTCCGCTTTCGCTCAAATCATCAAGAATTTCCGGATCTCCAGTTGTCAAAGCGGAAACGATTTTTTCGATCATTTTATTTAAAAGCAAAGCGGTGTCAGTGGAAGAAGTGAGCGGTTCTGGAGAGTTGCTAGCAAAAACGTAAAGGACAGAAACGGCATAGTCGGTGGCATCATCCTTTCTTCTTTCTGTAGCTTTTTCCTTACTTAAGTTACCATAATTTTGCTCTAAAATTTTGATATCCTCGCGGGAAATTTTGGGCAATTCATTTTCAAAATCCTGACCATCCATAACTGAATCGAGGATAGTCTGGATATCTTCCATTCCCATTTCTTGGTCTTCGGCAGTGCCTTGACTAGCGAGTACAGATATCTTTTGTGCCACTTCTTGAGTCAAATTTTGTTTTTCTCCGGAAGAATCAGAAATCACAGCAGTTTTTGTTTTGGCGGAATCGGAAAGTTTGTCCCCTGGGGCTTTTATTAGCGGATTATAGCCAGCGGAAACTTCCGCGCCGTCGGAATAACCATCATTGTCCGTATCCGGATTTTTTGGATTGGTGCCATAAGTTTTTTCTTCCGTGTCAAGCAGTCCGTCTTGATCACTGTCTAAAAAAACATTTTTTGTGCCATTGGGATTTTCCAAAGCGACGGCAAAAAAAGCCAAGTTTAAACACAATAAGCCCGCAAAAATTAGTAGCGTTGCATTGACATTTTTTAGTTTCATAATCTCGCTAGAATTATACCACAAAAAATAAAAATATAAAAACAAGTTCAGGTTGTGGATAAGTTCATCCCCCACCACTTTTAGCTTTGCCTATTTTAATTAAACTAATTAAGTCAGTCAAAAGGTTTAAGCTTACATTTTTATAAAAAAACTTACAAGCTAAAAGTGGTGGGGGGTGAACTGTACTTTTCCAAATTTTTTTGCTAGACTGGATGGGAATTATGAATAAACTGGAAAATTTCTTTATTAAGCTGGGAGAAAAAAGGGTCGGTCTTTCCACTTGGACACTGGGGTTTTTGGGAATGGTTTTTTTCCGTTGTTTTATTGAGCAATTTTTAACATTAGTCAAACCACTAGTACCTTATGAAGCGGTGATAGAATATATCCATAATTTTTACTTTTTTTCTTTAGCGATACTGCTAATTTGGCTTTTTTTGAGCGCAATTCTCAAGGAAAATCCCCAGAAACTTTCCGGCGTGTTGATTTATTCTTTGCTTTTCCTGACTTTTCCTCCGCTAATTGATATGATAAAAACGGGTGGAGAAGTTTATTGGAGTTTTTATCTTTTCAGCACTCCGCGAGATCTGTTTTGGCAATATGCCACGGTTTTTGGGCATTTGCCCAGTGCAATTGTTTATTTTGGTACAAAAATAATTTTTGTTGCCACTGTTGCGGTGCTGTTTTTTCTGGTTTGGTTTCGAACGAAAAGTTTTTTCAAATCTATATTTACAGCCTGGGCAGTTTATTCCATTTTGTTTTTTCTCGGCGCCTTTCCTTCCTTTTTTTATTATCTTTATAATTTTATTTTTGGTTCAAAAAAATTTTTAGATATAAAAGCTTTTGAAATCTTTGAATTTTTTGGTTCATTGGACAAGATGGCGGGGATAAATTTTCAAAACATCAAATACGCCGTAGCTTATCGACTGGATTTTATCTATTATATTGCGCTGGTAAGTTTATTGGCAATTTTATTTTATCGGATGGATAGCAAGAAATTTATCGCCGTGGTCAAAAATTTTCGTTATCCCCAGCTTTTTTACCATAGTGGACTGCTTTTTATCGGGTTAGCGGTGGGGGCTTGGAATTATCAGCAGAATTTCAAATTGGATTTATTTTCTCTTTTGGCAGTAGCCGTTTTATTTATTAGTGTTTGGCTGGCATGGAAAGCTTCGGTGGTGGTCAATGATCTTAATGACTTTACAATTGACGCAATTTCCAATCCCGAGCGCCCGCTTCAGCAAGGAATTTTTAGTCGAGAAGAATATGCGAATTTAGGCTGGGCTTGTTTTATTCTTTCGATTTTAGGCGGGATTTCAATCGGTTTTTCTTTTGCTGTGCTACTTATCACCTACCAAGTGGTTGCTTGGGTTTATTCCGCCCAGCCTTTCCGATTGAAAAAATTTCCGCTGGTAGCCACTTTTATCAGCTCTTTTGCTCTGCTTCTAATTTTATTTCTTGGTTATATTTTGATGTCGGATAATCAAACTTTTCATACTTTGTCGCCGAGAATTATTTTTCTAATGCTAATTGTTGGAACGATTTCTTTGTCGATTAAAGATTTCAAAGATATCGCCGGCGATAAAAAAGATAATATTTGGACAATCCCAGTTATTTTTGGAGAAAAAAAAGCTCGCCTAATCGTAGCTTCGGGAATTTTCATTTCTTTTATAGCCAGTGTTTTCTTCTTGAATGAACTGAAACTTTTTTGGTGGGCAATGTTTTTTGGTGGACTGGCATTTCTCTCTGTGGCTTCGCTAAAAATAAAACCGCGCCTAATATTTTGGCCGGTTTTGGGAATAATTTTTATTTATGGACTGGTGATGGTAAGGGTTTTGTTTTTTTAAATTTACGAAAGTACGAATTGAGCGAAAGTACGAATAAAAAAGAATAGGACTTACGTGCTTGCAGACACTGGATGTCCCTGCCTCGCCGGCAGGCGGGTTTCGGCTGTTACGGTCGCGAGACATCCAGTGTCTAAAACAGCAAGCGCGTAAGTCCTATAAAAATAAAATTAAAAAGGATTAGTAATTTCGTTAGATTAGTATTTTAGTAAATTTGTTAGTTTCTTCCAATCTTCCACTGACAATTCTTGCGCTCTTTGAGTCGGACCAATGCCGGCTTTTTTTAACTTTTCCTCAACTTCATATTTTCCGAGTTTTAAGCTACTAGAAAGATTATTGACCAGTGTTTTTCTTTTAGCCGAAAATCCCGCCTTAACTATTCTAAAAAACTTCTTTCTATTTTCCTCCTCTCCCCTAGGGAGAGGATGTCGCGTACTCGCGACAGGAGAGGGAAACGGCGTAATTTTTATCACCGCGCTGTCTACTTTCGGCACCGGAAAAAAACTTTTTTTATCTACATAAAAAAGAAGTTCTGGCTTAGCACAGTATTGTACGCTCACAGCGAGAATACTCATTTGTCCTACTTGCACGCAAATACGCTCGGCCACTTCTTTTTGCACCATCAAAATCATTTCACTTGGCGGAAACTGCGTTTCTAAAAAAAGTTGAATGATGGGCGAAGTGATATAGTATGGAATATTGGCAACGACTTTATATTTAATTTTGTCCCCCGTAGAGACGCAGCACTGCTGCGTCTCTACCTTAAGTATTTCTGGTAAATTTATTTTCAAAATATCAGCATTTATTATTTCTATTTTTTTACTATCTTTGTATTGTTTTTTTAATTTATTAGCCAGAATATCATCAACTTCAATAGCCAAGATTTTGCCGGCATTTTCAATTAATTTTTTTGTGAGCATGCCTTCGCCCGGTCCGACTTCAATCACAAAATCATCCGCTTTCAAATCAGCCGAAGCAATTATTTTTTCCAGTACTTCATTGTCACGCAAAAAATTTTGTCCTAATTTTGTTGGCATAAGGATAATTTTTAATTTTTATAATTTTTAATTTTATAAATAAATCTTAATTTTTAAACATTTAAAAATTATAAAATTTTAGTTAAGTATTTCTTCAACTTTTATATTATGAGCGATACCTTGTCCGAGATTGGCTATTTTTTTGAAAGAATTGTAGCTTAGATCAATTATTCTTTCGGGTGATTGAGGACCATAATCATTAATCTTAACTATGGTGGATTTCCCATTATCTAAATTAGTAACCTTAGCATAACCACCTCTGGAAATTGAACGACTAGCGTTGAGTTCTCCCCAGCTAGAAGCATAAAAACTAGCATGTCCTCGTTGAGCTTTTCCGAATTTCATATAAGTGCCTTGAATTTCAATTTGAGATATAGGATCTTGGGTGATTTTTTTCTCAAGCACAACGCGCGAAATTTCTTTTCCATTTTTATAAGTTATTTTATAAAGAATTTCTTCTACTCCCTTTTCTCCTTTTTGTTCGATTTTTTTTTCTCGCCAACCAAGTTTGGAGTCTTCTTTAAAAATTGTTTTGAAATCTATTTCTTCTTTCTCAATTTTTTCTTCAATGTTTATTCTAGTCACGATTATTTCTTCATCCTTTGGTGGTGGTGCAGATAAAGTGGGAGAAATTTTATCCAATCGCGTAAGGATAATATTATTTTCTTCAAGAACACTGGAAATATTTTTAGCGAGGGTATAATTTTTAATAGTTTTTCCGTCAACTTGAATTTTTATTTTTACTGCTCGCAGAATTTCAATATTTATTCCGGAAAAAATTTTGGAATTTGGTTCAGGGATGATTTGATCATTTTCTTTTAGCGCGATATTTTTTTCTTTGAGAAAATCCGAAACTGAATTAGTTGAAGTATAAGCTTTGAAAATTAAACCATTATCATTCAATGTAATTGTTTTTTTATAATTCTCAAAATCCAAGTTTCTGTTTGGAGTTTTAAGGAAAAAATAAAAAATACCGTAAAAACCTAAAAGTACGATAAATGTGGATAAAATTCTTTTTTTAGTAATCATTTTCTAGCAGTTCCGTAGGGAACGCATATATGCGTTCCCTACAAGAATAATTTATTCTGCTTTGAAGCGATATTGGAGAGCTTCGGCGATGTGGGCAGGTGCGATTTTTTCGGTTTCTTCTAAATCGGCGATGGTTCTGGCAACTTTGATGATGCGGTAATAGGCGCGAGCGCTCAAATGAAAAGTGGAAACAGCCGAGCGCATAAGTTCTAGTGATTCTGGGGAAAGTTTGCAAAAATTTTTGATTTGTTCACTGCCCATTTCAGAGTTGGAAATAGTTTCGGAATTTTTAAATCTTGCTGTTTGAATAGCTCTGGCTTTTTCTACGCGAATTCTAATATCACAAGATTTTTCGCCTAACTGATAATCTTCGGAAAGTTTTTCAAACTTTATTCTCGGTACTTCGACATGGAGATCAATGCGGTCCATAATTGGTCCAGAAATTTTTCGCTGATATTTTATAATTGAGGCGGGAGAACAAACGCAAGTTTTTTCTGGATCGGTGGCATTTCCGCAAGGACAGGGATTCATGGCAGCCACTAGAGTAAATCTGGCGGGAAATTCCATAGTGCCTTGGGCGCGAGAAACTGTGATGATGCCATCTTCTAGCGGTTGACGCAAATTTTCCAAAACGGCGCGAGAAAATTCCGGAAATTCGTCTAAAAATAAAATTCCGCGATGCGAAAGACTGATTTCTCCAGGGCGAGGAAATGTTCCTCCGCCAACCAAAGAAACAGCGGAAGCACTGTGATGTGGAGAGCGAAATTGCCGTTTGGTGATGAGAGCATTATTTTTTGGAAGCACTCCAGCGATAGAAAATATCTTAGTTATTTCCAGTGCTTCCGGAACAGTGAGTTTTGGCAAAATCGAAGCCATAGTTTTCGCTAGAAGGGTTTTCCCTGATCCCGGTGGACCGTTTAGGATTACATTATGCCCGCCAGCGGCTGCAATTTCCAAGGCGCGTTTAGCATGCTCTTGTCCTCTGACATGGGACATATCCACAGCGTAATCTTGGTAAGAAAAAAGTTCTTCCAAATTTATTTTTTCGGCTGGCGCAATTTTATTTTCTCCGAGTAAATGTTCGATAAGTTCAATAAGTGTCGAAACGGGAAAAATTTCTACGCCAGAAATAACGGAAGCTTCTTTGGCATTTTCTTTGGGAATGTAAAGTTCGGGGATATTTTTTTCTTTAGCTAAAATTGCCATCGGAAGAACACCTTTGACTGGGCGTACTTTTCCGTCGAGGGAAAGTTCGCCTAAAAATATTTTATTTTTGAAATCAAAAGCGATTTGTTCGGTCGCCAAAAGAAAACCCAGTGCCATTGGCAGATCATAAATGGGCCCTTCTTTTTTGAGATCGGCGGGAGCTAAATTGATGGTGACACGCCCTGCTCGGTGAGGTGGTTTGAAACCAGAATTTCGAATGGCCGAGCTCACTCGATCGCGCGATTCTTTGACGGCCGTGTCAGGCAGTCCCACAATATTAAATTGATGCAGACCGGCACTTACGGTGTCCGCTTCTACTTCGACAATTTCACTTTTGAGCCCGATAGTGGCGGCCGAAAAAACTTTGGAAGACACTTTGAGAATTTTTAATTTTTAATTTTATAATTTTTAAATAATATCAAATTTTTAATGTTTAAAAATTAGATATTAAAATTTATTTATAAAATTAAAAATTGCAAAAATTAAAAATTAGCTTATTCCTTACTTCTTATATAATTGATTAATATAAGTATAGCACCAAATGTAATATAAATATCGGCTAAATTGAACACCGGCCAGCCCGCAATAGCTACGCTAATAGCGTTGCTGGCGGGCCAAAAATGCAAATCGATGAAATCAATGACGCAACCGAAAGATAAGCGATCAATAATATTAGAAATTGCACCGGAAAAAATCAATAAAATTCCAAATCTCAAGCTCCAAATTCCAAATAAATTACAATTTTCAAAATTTAAATTTCTAAACCATAGTTTTGAATTTTGGCTATTTGGATTTTGGATTTTTTTGTAATTTGTAATTTGTAATTTGTAATTTCCAATCTTAAATAAAAACAGAAGCAATCCTAATAGAAGGATAAAAACTAGAAAATAGGATGGCTTAACGCCAAAAGCAAGATTGGTATTGCAAATATAAAATCCGCCACTGGAGCGGACGATATATTTTGAAAGTTGATCAAGAATAATTAAGACCAGAAAAGACAATAAATATAGAATTTTACTTTTTTGCATTTTCATTCGTAATAATTCGTTTTAAAATTCGCAATTCATTCGCATCTAGCAGTCAAGACATACTCGCGCGCTCGGATTAGCTTGGAGCCTTTCTAGGGGAATATCTTTCCCGCAATTTTCGCATTTGCCATAAGTGCCTTTTTCCATTTTAGAAAGAGCTTCAATAATTTCTTGAAGTTTTTTCTCTAAGGATGTTTCTACGGATAAATTTTGAGAATATTGGTCAACTTCAGTGGCGTTGTCATCCTTGTCAGTGCCAAGGGTTTCAAAAGAAGTTTCATAATCCCCTTCTTTTACATCAACTGGTTTGGCAATTCGCCCTAAATTTTTTTCCAATTCCATTTTTTCTCCAAGTAGAACTGATTTTAGTTCGTCTAATGTTTTTTTATCTAGTGTCATAAATTTAAGTTAAGAATTAAAAAGGCAGTTACCCGCCAATCCTATTACAATTCTAGCAGAAAAAAATTCTTGTGTCCACTCTTTAGTTGCGGATTTACGCAGAATTCATGCGGATAGCGCGGAAATTACAAATTAGGGATGTGTTTTATTTTTGATTCCCCTGTTTTTTCACTAATCCAGACGGAAAGTGCGTCAAAACGAAACGGTTCGTTTTCTAAGTTTTTTATGCGTAGATAAGCACTGGCGATTTTTGCGAGTTTTTTGAGCTTGACATAAGTGATATTTTCTTCCGGATCAGTATCTTTGTATTTTTCATATTCTCTAGTTTTAACTTCCACAAAAACAATCTCATTTTCTTTCGTATCCTTAGCAATGATGTCGATTTCTCCTAAGCGCCGACCGAAATTATTTTGAAAATTGCGGTCCAAAATTTTGTAGCCATTATTTTGTAAAAATTTGACCGCTGTCTCCTCACCAAGATTCCCTAAGTTTTTAGAAGTATTAATCATAATCACTGAACAATTAACATTCAGTCTCCATTTTACTCGGATAAGAGTAAATGGCGTCTCGATTAGAGATTTTCTTTATTAGGCTCTCATTTTTTCTTTAATTATGAGAGTTT